>NZ_JAGIXF010000005.1:0-194009 GCF_021483755.1 Burkholderia sp. WTPI3
GGCAAGCCAGACGCGGTCGTCGGAGATCCGCGTGCGTACGCCGCTGCCGCTTTCGGGCAGCCACCAGTGCTGCATGTCGCCCTCGGGAAACTGGCGCGCCGCCGCCCGCAGCAGATGCTCGCGCGTCAGGGCCGGGCGAGCGACCGCGAGCGCCATGCCATCCTGCAGCTGGTCGCGAAAACCGTACGCGCCGCTCGCCTGATAGAAGCCCGCACGCGCCCAGATCCGGCACGACAGCGTCTGGTACAGCAGCCAGCGATTCAGCATCAGATCCATCGCGCGATCAGGTGTTTCGACCTGAACAGCGCCGAGCGTCTCGTCCCAGAACGCCGTCACGGCGGCGAATATCGCGTCGAGATCCGCCTGACGGTATTGCGCGATCAACTGTCGCGCCGTTGCCGCATCGGCGCCTTCGCCGAGCAGCAAGACGATTTCGACGCTGCCGCCGGGTTCGAGATCGACCGTGGTCTGCAACGCGGCACACGGGTCGAGCCCGGCGCCGACGCGGCCCGACAACGGCGACGCGCCGGCCCTGCCCGGAAAACCGGCGGGATCGCTCAGGACGCCATTGCGGCCGATGAACTCGCGCCGGTCCGCGCTCCACGAGGTTTGCAGGCCGCATAAATCGGCGAACGCAACTCTGCCGCGATACGCCTGACTCCAGTCGTTGCGGGCAAACAGCGCGCCGGTCGGGGGATCAATCTCGCTCGCGGTGTGTGGCGCCGCGACGCTGCGCGACGCCCCCAGCGCCCACTCCGCATAGGTGGCGACGGACAGCCGGCGGCGCCGACTCGACAGGTTGCGCAACGTCAGGCGGGAAATCTTGACAGGATCGGCCAGCGGCACGAACTGCAGCAACTCGACGGCGACGTCGGCGGCGGAATGCGCAAACCGGCTGTAGCCCTGGCCATGACTCGCCACGAAAGCGCTCGCGCCCGGCGCCTCGTCGCCGATCGAACCCGCCTGCGGTCCCCAGCGCACGCCAGTCTCGTCGTCGCGGATGTAGAACACTTCGCTCGGCGGATCGGTGACCGGGTCGTTCGACCACTGCGTCAGCGGATGCTCGCGGCTGTTCGTCACCCAGGTATAGCCGCCCCCCTCCGCAGATGTCAGGAAGCCGCACGACGGATTCGCGACGACATTGACCCACGGCATCGGCGTGCATTGCCCGGGCTGCAGGATCACGACGTATTCGCGGCCGCCGCGCGCGAAACCGCCGATGCCGTTGAAGTACTCGAGACCGACGCCGGCCTGTGCGCCCTTCGGTGGCAGAATCGCAGGCGGTAGCAGCGGCGGGCTCGCGGCATCCGGGCGCGCGGGCAGCGGCGAAGCCCCGAGGCGCCGCAATTGATCCACCAGCCGGCCGTTGCGCGCGGCGAGCACGGCCCGCGCAGCGGCCGGAAACAGGGCGCGCGCCGCCACCGTCATCAGGTCTTCACGCAGCACGAAAATACTGCCACGTCCGGCTTCGCCCGGCGGCTGCCGGGGTCGCACCAGCCCCTCGAGCGCCGCCTGCAAATCCTGCACATACGACGCCGCGCGCTCGTTGATAACGACCAGATCGACCTCGAGCCGCTTCATCCGCCAGTACTCGTGCGCGCGAATCAACTGTCGCACCATGGCGATGTGCTCGATGTCGTCGATCCGGACAAGCAGTATCGGCAGATCCCCCGATACGCCATGCGTCCATAACGGCGACGCGCCCACGCCGCCCGACGCCGATACCGCCGCCGCATGGCGCAGCAGCGTGGCGGAGCCCGGCCGCATCGACGCATCGCTGTAGAGCATGTATCCAGCCAGTTGCTGGAACAACGCGGCCTCGTCGAGGCTCACCGCGCTGTGCCGCAGTTGCACCTGCGCCTGGGTCCACGCGAGCATCGCCGCACGCGCGAACGATTCACCGTCGCGATGCTTGTCGACCAGATCGAGCAACTGCGCGCGCGAATCCGCGACGATGGTCCAGTAGACGATGCTCGCCTTCGCGCCCGGCTCGATGCGCATCTGCCGCCGCAACGTGAACGCAGCGTCCAGCACCGCGCCTTCGGAAGCACTCAGCGCACGCCGTTCGGTCAGCACAAGCGGCAAGTGAACGCTGCGCCCGCGTCCGATGACACGCAATCGATCGGTATCGAATTCTTCCGCGCCGACGGTTTCGCCGGCAGTCACCGCCAGATGAGCGGCCCAAACCTCCGCCTCGTTCGGCGCGCGCTTGCGGCGTGTCGCCAGAATTGCGCCGGACGCCGGCATGTACTCGGTCTCGATGAACAGCTTCGAGAATGCGGGATGCGCGTGATCGGCGGCGGCTGGCGCCAGCACGATTTCCGCGTACGACGTAAATTCGATCACCCGCGGCCGGGCGCCCGTGTTGGCCACCGACACCCGACGCACCTCTGCGTCGTCCTCGGCGGATACCACCACCTCGAGCGACGTTGTCAAGGTGCCGTCGCGACGCACGAACTCGGCGCGATCCTCGGTGAACGTCACGTCGTAGCTGTCCGGTGCCACGCCAGTGGGCTGCCACGTGGCCGACCAGACGTCGCCGTTCTCGGCGTCTCGCAGATACAGATAGCTGCCCCAATCGTCGCGCGTCGCGTCCTCCCGCCAGCGCGTAACGGCCAGATCGTCGCGACGGCTGTAGCCGGACCCTGCGGCCGTGAGCATCACGGCATAGCGGCCGTTGGACAGCAGATGCGTGACCGGGGCGGGATCGTTCGCGGACAGCAGGCGTCGCGCGACGCCTGCATCGATTCCATGCATCCTGCCGGCGGGGCGCGTGTCGACCCGCGGCCGCCCTGCCGCGACCCGGCCCGGCACCCGCTCCTGCAACAGCAGCTCGGTGGCTCGAACGGCCGGTTCCGCATGGAAGAAGGTGCGAATGCGCCCGCCCAGCAACGCATTGGCGATCGACACAATCGACATGCCCTGGTGATGCGCCATGAACGCCTGCACGATGGCAACCGGCACGCCTTCCGGCACGCGCGCGGGCGTATAGTCGAGCGCTTCGTAGAAGCCGAAGCGCCCGCACGCGCCGGCCGTGCGCAGCCGTTCGAAGTTGCACGCGGCGGCATGCGGCGCGACCATCGCCGCAAGCGCGGTCGCATAGGGCGCGACCACCAGATTCTGGTCGAGATCGCGCTTGAGCCCCAGCTCCGGCACGCCGAAGCTCGAATACTGATAGGTCAGCTCGATGTCGCGCGTGTTGTATGCCGACTCGGACATGCCCCACGGTAGCCGCAGCCCGTCGCCATAGGCGATCTGCCGACGCACCACCAGATGGTTGGTCCGCGCGAGCAGGCTGCTGTCCGGCGCGCGCATCACGAGCGACGGCATCAGGTATTCGAACATCGATCCCGACCACGAGACCAGCGCAGCGCCGTGCCCGATCGGCGTTGCCAGGCGGCCTAGCCGGAACCAGTGGCGCGTCGGGACATCCCCTTTCGCGATCGCGACGAAACTCGCCAGGCGAGCCTCCGACGCCAGCAGGTCGTAGTTGCCCGGATCGCGCTGCCCGTCGGCCACGGCGTAGCCGATCGAAAGCAGGTTCCGCACCGGGTCGAGCAGAAAGCCGAACTCCATCGCATAGGCCATCTGCAACGCGGAATCGGCCAGCATCTGAAGGCGCTTGTTCAGCACGTCCGCTTCGTCCGGCGTGCGCGTCGCGTCACGACAATGCCCTTGCACCACGTGCTCCAGCGCCTGCGCCCAGAACAGCACGTCGTCGACGTCGCCACCCCGCACCCGGCCGACTTCGTCCATCAGCGCGCGCGCGACGTCGGCGACTGTCGCAGCGAGGATCGTGATCGCGTTCCATTCCGTCGCGGCGCGGCCATCCGTCGCGGCGAGCGTGTCCTCCAGTTCAGTCGCGGCCCGCTCGAATTCGCAGTGCAAGGTCGTCCGGGCGTCGCCATTTCGGCACACAGCCTTGCGCAACAGCGCCAGCGTATCGCCGATCCCTTCATGCGCGGCCTGCCGTCCCACCCCAGTGGGCTGATTCGCCCACGCCCGGCAACCGTTGCCGAGCGCGATCAGGTGCCCGGCGAGATTGCCGCTGTCGACCGACGACACATACCGCGGTTCGAGAGGCCGCAGGTCGCGAGTGTCGTACCAGTTGTAGAAATGGCCACGATAGCGCGACATCAGCCGCATCGTCGCGAGAGTCGCCTCCAGCCGCGACACCGCGTCCAGCGTGCCAAGCCAGCCGAACTCGCGGGCGCTGACGACGGACAACAGGTACAGCCCGATGTTGGTGGGCGAAGTGCGGTGCGCGCAAACGGGCTTCGGGTCCTCCTGGAAATTGTCCAGCGGCAGCATCTGATCGTCCGTCGTCACGAACGTCTCGAAATAACGCCAGGTCCGGCGCGCGTCGCGCCGCAGTTGACGCGCATCGTGCGGAGTCACCGCCAACTCGCCCGCCGGCCGCGGTGCACGGCTCAACCAGTAGGCGATCGCGGGCGCCGCGAGCCAGACGAGTGCAAACGGCACGGCCAGCCAGCCCGTATGACGATCGAAGCGCCACCCCGCCGTCAGGCTGGCAGCCGTGGCAAGCAGCGCTAGCGTCACGCCGCCGCGCATTTGCAGATAGGTGGACGCGAGGGTTCGCCGGTCGCGCGCGCCCGCTGCGGCCGCTGTCGTCCATTCGAGCAGATGGCGACGGCTGATCGCCACGCGAAACAGCGTGCGCGCGATCGCGTCACCCATCGACCACGCCTGCTGCGGCAGCATGACGATCGACAGGCCAAACCGTGTCAAAGCAAAGCGCAGCTCCATCGACCACGCATGGAGCATGCTGCGCGTCGTCATCCTGACATGCGTGCGCCGCCAGCGCGGCACCAGCCCGCTCAATACGGGCAACAGGAACGGCAGCGCGATCGTTACCAGCACAAAGGCGATCCAGCCGAGCGACACGGGGAGCGGCTGCATCCATCCGACCAGTAGCGCAATGAGCATGGCGGGCGCCGTGAGCGTGCGGCGCAGATTGTCCAGCATCTTCCAGCGGCCGACCGCCGTCAGCGGTTCGTGGCCGAAAATCAACCATGGCAGAAGCTGCCAGTCCCCGCGCGCCCATCGGTGCAGGCGTCCCGCCGCGACGTCGTAGCGGGACGGCGACGCTTCGACGACCTCGACATCCGATGCCAGCCCGGCCCGCGCGAAAATGCCTTCGAACAGATCGTGACTGAGCACCGTGTTCTCCGGCACGCGGCCGGCGAGCACTGCCTCGAACGCATCGACGTCGTAGATGCCCTTACCCGCATAGGAGCCTTCGTCGAACAGATCCTGATAGACATCCGATACGGCCGATACGTATGGATCGATGCCGTGCGCGCTCGACGACACACGCTGGAACAGCGACCCCTCGTCGCCGCTCGCGAGTGACGACGTGACACGCGGCTGAAGGACGCCGTAGCCTTCGACGATGCGCCGGCTCGCCGAATCGAATATCGGCCGGTTGAGCGGGTGCGCCATCTTGCCGATCAGACGGCGCACGGTATCGCGCAGCAGCCGCGTATCGGCATCGAGCGTAATCACGTAGCGCACGTCAGACGGCACGCTCGGCGGCCTGCCTGCCTGCGAGATGAACGTCGTGTCCGATGCGCCGCGCAACAACCGGTTCAGTTCGTGCAGCTTGCCGCGCTTGCGCTCCCAGCCCATCCAGCATCGTTCGCCGTCGTTCCACACGCGCTTGCGGTGCAGCAGCAGGAAGCGCCTGCCTTCGCCCGGCGCCGCCGGATAAAGGCGATTCAACCGGTCGATGCCCGACGTCGCGGATGCCAGCAGTTCGTCATCGCTGTCCGCGTGCGGCGTGGGCGCGTCCACCCAGTCGGAGAGCAATGCGAAGTAAAGCGCGCCGTTGGGGCTCGCCAGATGATGAATTTCCAGTTGCTCGATCTGCTCGCCGAGCGCCGCTTCCGTCGTCAGCAGCACCGGCACGGCGACCATCGTGCGCAGGCCCGGTGGAATGCCGTCGAGCAATGCAAGGCCGGGCAGGATCTTCGCGCCGACATCGCGCATCACGCTGCGATTGACGAGCGCGACCGCGGCGTCGAGCGCGGGCAGCAGGCCAGCGAGGCCGAGCCAGATCATCCAGTGGCCGGGCGGTTCGACATGCATGAGCGATGCCAGCATGCCCGTCAGCAGCAGTGCGACAATCAACCCGATGCGGCCGAGATAACCGCCAAGACCAGCTTGGCGAGTCAGGCGCCGCAACCACAACGCAACGGGTGGCCGATAGCCGATTTCCGCTTCGAATGCGGCGCGGCCGTCTGCCAGCAGGTAGTAACCGGGATCCGTCTCGCGGCCCGGCATCGCACCGGCGGCCGGCGCGCGGCTCGCCCCCTGCGCCGCGGCATCGGCGACGACACGGCGGGCAATCTCGATCTCGCTGACGGGCGCCCCACGGGCAAGCGCTTCCACCGCGTCGCGATACAGGTTGCGCGTGGGGAAATCCATCTCCGCGAAGCCCGGGTGGCTGCGCAGCACCTGATCGACCAGGCTGATGCGCTCAAACAGATCGGTCCAGTCCACCTCCGAAATCAGCCGCATGCTGGTGATCACATTGCGCACGGTCAGGCTGGCGGCACCTTGCTGGTGGTTGACGGAGGCGACGATCTGGTCCGGCGTCGTGCCGCGCGCTGCCAGGTGCCGGTGCAGCCACGCCAGTGCCGGCGCGACGGCCGGATCGGGATCGTGTAGCCGCTGGATCAGTTGCACCGCGAACGCATCGTGCGATACGGCCTGCTCGTAACGGGCGACGAGCGGCCCCGTCTCCACCCGTGCCTGGCCGCGTTCGCCGAGCAGGCGATCCGCGAGCGCGTCGGCGTCGAGCCGCGCGCACCGGTCGTCGATGATCTGATCCGCGAGCCGCCGCAGGTTTTCGATCAGCACAATCCGCAGCGTGATCGCCACCGCCCACAGTTCGCCGATCGTCAGCGGCTCTACTGCCTGGTAAGCCAGCATGAAACGGCACAGCGCATCGGGATCGAAACGGCTGTCGGTATGGGCGACGAACGACCAGTTGATTCCGAACACGCGCGGATAACCGACGAACGGGCCGTTGCCGAGCTTGGGCAGTTGCCGGTAATAGCGCGGGGAAAGGTCGTCGCGGATCTGCCGCACCTGCTCCGCGACGAGATAGTAGTTGTCGAGCAGCCACTCCGCTGCCGGCGTGATTTCCTCGCCGCGCGCGTCTGCGGCCACCGTGTTTCGGTACGCCTTCAGCAGATGATCCGCGTTGTCCTTCAGCCGCGTCGCCAGAGACGGGCCAGAGGCCGCCCCGGGAAATACCTTCTGCGCACGCGCCAGACTGCCCGCATGCTGAGCAAGCCGTTCATCGCCGAAGAACTCCTCGCGAATCGGCCGTGCATTGCTCCATGGCGACGTCCGGCGTCGCGAAACACGCGCAACGTGAATCTTCAAGGCACCTTCTCCCCAATGATCGCACCATCCGTCCGGCTTCGCACCCGGTGCGCCGCACCGTTACCCCACTTCCGACAGCGATTTCGCGATTGGTTCGAGACGCACGCTGCCCTGCTGCGCGAATCGGTCGGCGGCGTTCGCGCACGCCATTGACACGAACGCATCGCGAGTCGTGCGCTGCGCGCTCGCCGTCATGTCGATGTCGCGCACGATGCGCTTCGGCAGGCACAGCTCGATCCGCACGGAACTCGAGGTCACTCCGGTCAGGTCGATATCGAAGAACCGCCAGATTCCGTCACCCAGGTCGACATCCGACGCCTGCAATATCGCCATGTCCGTGGTCGCCGGCGGCACGAGACGCGCGGAGCGGTCATAGCAGTCCATGACCTGTCGCGCCGCAGCCGCCTGCAACTCGCCATATGAGTCACCCTCCACCTCGATTTCCGGAAAATCCGGAAGCGCGCCGCGATAGCGGGGATTCCCTTGATGCGTGATATAGACCGGATATTTCATGAACCGCTCCCGACAGAAAATGGCGACGAACGTCATCGTGTGTCGAGGCGGCCCGACGAGTCGGTACGCTGAAGAACAGTCTGCGGGTCACGTTTCGTGGTGACTTGCCCGCCGTTCACGCACCGGATCGCCCGATGCCTCGCTATCCGGTCAGTCAAGCACGACGCGCTCGATCGAGGTACGGCACCGTACCGATTGGCACTGCAATGGAGCGCACGCTCACGTCAGGGGCCTCTGTCTCTGTTGCCAGAATACCCAAGACGACCTGGATGCGGCGTGCTTCATCGCTCATTCGGCAGGTCGTTGTCACCAAATCGGAACCTCGCCATGAATCCCATCACACTCGTTTTATCTGCTGCGTTCGTCCTCGCGGCATTCGTCATCGGCGCGTTGGGCTACCTGTATCTCGCGGTCCCCATTTTCATCGTCGCGGTCCTGATCGCGTTATCCGTGCGGGTCGCCAACGTCTGGGAAAAGTTCGTTATCCTTCGGATTGGCAAGTTGCAAAGCGTCAAGGGTGCAGGTTTCTTCATGATAATTCCAATCCTGGACAATGTTGTCGCGATCATCGACGAACGTATTCAAACCACCGCCTTCAACGCCGAACAAGCGCTGACCAAAGATACCGTTCCTGTCAATGTCGACGCCGTGATTTTCTGGCATGTCCATGACGCGCAGAAAGCCGCGCTCGCCATCACCGACTATCGCCAAGCAATTGACCGCGTTGCGCAAACCTCACTGCGGGAAATGATCGGGGCATCGATGCTGGCTGCATTGTTGTCGGATCGCAAGGCGGCCGACATGCACTTGCGCGACGAGATTGGCAGAAAGACCGTGGATTGGGGCGTGACCGTCCGCTCGGTCGAGACCCGCGATGTCGCGATCCCGGTCGCGCTGCAGGATTCGATGTCGCGCCAGGCGCAAGCCGAGCGCGAAAAGCAGGCACGGGTGATCCTCGGCTCCGCGGAGGCCGAAATCGCGACCAAGTTCGTCGAAGCGGCGCAGGTCTACGAAAATCATCCTGGTGCGCTTCAGTTGCGGGCGATGAACATCATCTACGAAACGACGAAGGAACGCGGAGCGACGATCCTGATTCCCAGTGCGATGGTGGACAGCCTGAATCCGGTGCTCGCGCTTGCGATTGCCGGATATGACGCGGCGGGCGCCGCGCCCGTGCCTGCGCTCAAGACAGCAGCGTAATCGCTAGCTGGTATTCACTCTCCGGCGACGCCTTGCGCAGATCGCCCGGACATGTCCGGAACGGGGGCACACCCACAATTTGATGACGAGACTGTTGCGAATACGCCTACATGGGCAGGAGGCGGAAATCGCTTCACCGCGTTGCAGCGCGGGGATGGTCGCGGCGAAGGTGGGGGTTACTCGCATTCCGGGGCGGTCGTCGATCCTGATACAGCGCCGATCGATGAACCAGCGTGACCGTGTCATTGCATGAAGATAGTGGCCGCGTTCGTGTCACAACGGCTGATCCTCGAATTGCATCTGGTTCGTCACCGAGACGATGCGGCCGACGCGCCACGCGACGGCTACTACTACGAGGTTCGCATGATTCGCGTCGGCAACGGGCCGGAGTTCGCTGGCAAGGTGTTGGATGCTGGGCCTAGAAGCCGGTGTCGCGCTGTCGTTTATTCGGCCTGGCAAGCCGGTGGAAAATGCCTATATCGAGAGCTTCAACGGGCGGTTCCGAGATGAATGCCTGAACGAGCGCTCGTTCGTCTCAATGCGCCACGCCAAACGGCTCATTGAGGAATGGCGTATCGAGTACAACACCGAGCGACCTCATAGTTCGCTCGGTTATCTGACACCCGTGCAGTTCGCCCGGGCGCACGATGCAAAGCAGCAGTTTTTAACCTCGGACTCTAACTGCAGTCCGGACTAAAACCGGGGGCAGGTCAAAAGCTCTACCGCACGTCGCGACGAACCGCTCATCTGCGTCGACGCGGCGAGCGGATCGCGGAGTCGTCGTCACGTGCAGGTTTACTTGCGCGGCGGATGGAACGTGATGGTTTGCTCGACGTTCGGGTCCGAAGGCCCGCAGGTGCCGCACGTTCCGCAGCCGTCTCCGCAGTCGCCAGTCGCGCCCTTCGGCTGCAGCCAGCGGCCCACGCGTTGCACCAAGGCTCCCCGCTGCGGGCGCAGCAACGACGCTGCCGCGCTCGCCTGCAACCGCGCAGTTGTTACGGGTGCGAGCTTGCGCAGCGCGGTCCACACGCTCGCCGCAACGAGCAGCGCAATCACGGCGTATTGCAGCAGCAGACCGGTGCTCATGCGAAGTGCGTGGCAATCTGGTACGTGACGAATGAAGCCGCATACGCCACGACGAACATATATCCGAATGAGATCACCACCGTACCCCACGAACGCGTTTCGCGGCGGATCACGGCGAGTGTCGACATGCATTGCGGCGCGAACGCAAACCACACCATCAGCGAGAGCGCACTCGCCACGGAGAAGTTCTGTGCGAGCGTGTGACCGAGTGCAGCCACATCGCTGTCCCCGCCTGCCACAGCGTAGACAGTGGCCAGTGCCGCTACGGCGGTTTCGCGCGCGGCGAAAGCGGGAATAAGCGCAAGACTCATTTGCCAGTTAAATCCGAGCGGTGCGAACGGCCATTGCAGCGCGCGGCCCAGGTAGCCTGCGATCGTGTAGTCGATGGCCGGCCCTGTTGCGCCCGCAGGGGGCGAAGGAAAGGTGGAGACGAACCACATGATGACCGTGAGCGCGAGGATGATGCCAGTCAGGCGCTTGAGGAAGATCGTGCAGCGCTCCCACAGACCGATTGCCACGTCGCGCGCACGTGGCATGCGATACGAAGGCAACTCCATCAGCAGCGCGTGCTCGCCACTGTCGCGGCGCAGATGCTTCATCACCCAGCCCACGGCCATCGCACCCGCGATGCCCGCCACGTAGAGCGTAAACAGCACGAGCCCCTGCAGGTTGAGGAAGCCGAGCACCGTGCGGTGCGGAATGAAGGCGCTGATCAACAGCGCGTACACCGGCAGGCGCGCCGAGCATGTCATGAGCGGTGCGACCAGAATCGTCGCAAGCCGGTCGCGTGGATCGGAGATGCTACGCGCCCCCATCACCCCCGGAATCGCGCAGGCAAAGCTCGATAGCAGCGGGATGAATGAGCGGCCCGTAAGGCCAACCGAAACCATCATGCGGTCCAAGAGGAACGCCGCGCGCGGCAGGTAACCTGACTCCTCCAGCACGAGGATGAAGAAGAACAGAACGAGAATTTCTGGCAGGAAACCCAGCACGGTGCCGAGTCCGCTGAGCAGACCGTCGGTGAGCAGGCTGCGCAGCGGCCCTTGCGGCAGCCACGCACCCGCGATGCCGCCGAGCCAGTCGAAGCCGTCGCCGATCGAGTCGGTAAGCGGTTTGCCGAGCGAATACACCGCCTGGAATACGAGGAACATTACCGCCGCGAGAATCAGCGGGCCAAGCACGGGATGCAGCACGACGTTGTCAATGGCGTCGTCGCGCGCGTCAGTGGCGCGCGGCATGGTCACGGCGTCAGCAAGGATCCGGCGTACGGCGCCGTGCAGATCGGCGGACCGTTCCGGCGTGGCGTCGAGTCCTGCGGCGTACGAGCCATCCGTGCTCACGCGGTCGAGCAGCGCGACGAGGGACTGTGCGCCGTTGCGCCGTACGGCAACTGTTTCGACCACGCGCATGCCGAGCGCAAGCTCGAGCTTTGGCACATCGACCACCACCCCGCGCCGCTTCGCGGCGTCCATCATGTTGAGCGCGAGCACGACGGGGCGGCCCATGCGCTTGAGTTCCAGCACGAAACGCAGATGCAGGCGCAGATTCGTCGCATCGGCCACGCAGACGACCAGATCGGGCGGCGCTTCGCCCGGGTAGCGGCCCATCAGTACGTCATGGGTGACGCGTTCGTCGGGGCTGGTCGAGTCGAAGCTGTACGCGCCGGGCAGATCGAGTAGCTGGACCTTGCGTCCGGCCGGCGTAACAAAGCGGCCTTCCTTGCGCTCGACCGTCACGCCAGCGTAGTTCGCCACTTTCTGGCGCGCGCCGGTGAGGAGGTTGAACAGCGCTGTCTTGCCGCAGTTGGGATTGCCGACGAGCGCGATACGCAGCGGCGCGGTCGTCGCAGGCGTTGCGGGCGCGGTACTCATGCGACAGCCTCAGCATTGATCCGAACCCTCACCCGAAGTGCTTCGGCGCGCCGAAGCGCGAAGCGCGTCGAGCCTATCTGCACGAGTAACGGGTCGGCGCTCCAGGGCGCACGCGCGACAACGCGTACGGGTTCGCCTGGCACGAAGCCGAGATCGCGCAAGCGCTGAGCGATCGGATCTCGCGCCAGAGTGTTTTCGACGCACTCGACAAAGGCGCTTGTGCCCTTTGAAAGCTCGTGGAGACGCATGGGGAACGATTGGAAATTGAAATGAGAATTGTTTTTATTATATCAGCGATATGCGTGCGCATCGCTGAATGCGACGCCACAGGACGGGACGGTTGATGGCATGCAGTCGGCCAGGAGCCAGCCGACCTCCCTCTGATTTCCCCGCTACTCGTCCGACGCACGCGCAAAGTATCGCCGTGATCTCGCGAAGCATTGCCCCATCCGCTGCGAGATCACACCACAGATGGAGCCTTTTACATGATGAACATGATGAGTTGGCCGATCGCGTGCTCCATTGCAAGCGGCATGGTTGTCGATTCATGCATGGGTGCCGGGTGCCGCGATTCTTGCGACCGCGGGCGCCTGGCCGCTATCGTCGCTCAAGGGCCGCTGCCGCGACCGGTGCCGCCCGCCAATGATGTTCATCTCGCAGCATTGGCATGGTGCTCACGAGCGGCGCGCGAGTTTCATGCCCGGCTTCCATGACGGCCTCTTCTGTATCGGCTGCTGCTGGGCGCTCATGCTCCTCATGTTTGCGGTTGGCACCGCGAGCATTGCGTGGATGCTCGCCCTTGCCGCCACGATGGGGGCGGAGAAGACGCTTTCGTTGGGGAAAGAAGATCAGCGTGCCGATTGGTGTCGGCCTGTTGTCCTGGGCGGCCCTGATCGTCGCCGAGAATCTGTGATACGGCGCACTCGCGCCCCTGTGTCAGATTGCCGCGGCGCCCCCCCGTCATAAAACGGATCCCGATTATCGTTTGTGGCAGCAACGCTCGCGCAGGTTTGCTGCTCGTTTGTCGCACCACCGGCGAACGGCAGCGATAAGAAGCCGATCACTGCCCTTGCTTGCGTGACTATGGCGCCACGCGAGGCGCGGTGGCCTGACACGGCACTTTCTTCAAGTGGTAAACTCCGCCGCAATCTTTTGTCCGCGACCATGACCTACCGACCCCGCAAGTACCTGACCGCATGGCTTGGCCTCGTCGCCATGTGGCTCATCGTGCTTGCGCCGCTCGTCAGTCAACTGGTCATCGCGGCACATCGCGACGACATCACAGCCGTGCGCTGCTCGGCGATGCAGCCCTCGGCCGACACCGGCCAACTGGGCCGGCACGATTCGCTTGCCGCCTGCGGCTATTGCGACCTGCTCGCCGATCAGGCAGTGATGCCCACAATACCGCCGTCACCGCTCGTGCTGATGCTGCTCGTCGTGATCGCTGCCGCGCCGGTGTTGTCCATCCGTCACACCCCGTTTGGTGCGTTCCCTTCCGGGCGACCACGCGCCCCGCCTGCCTTTTCCTGAAATCCGCTATTGACTGTTGCTGCGACGCGCCCGCTGCCGGCGCGCGCAGTCGTTCGTTCCACGATTCCAGGAAATTTTCATGCTGCACTTCGCATCGCGAAGGCTGGGCGCCCATGCGCGCAGCCGGACGCGTTTCGTCACGCTCGGGCTGCTGCCCCTCACACTGATTGCCCAGGCTGCGCATGCCGCAGCCGGGAGCAGCCCGGACTCAACCGCCTCTAACGCAACCCTCTTCAACGCGACGACAGGCGAGGCTGCAACGCCCACCGCGACGGCACCGAACACCACGGTGCTGCCGACCGTGACGGTCAACGCCAGCGCCGCTGGCGGCGCCGGCAACAGCAGTGCCAGGTCCTCCATCGACCCGAACATGCCGGCGTCGGTCGAGACCGTCACGCCCGACCAGTTCCGGAACTGGAACGTGGTCAACACCGAGGACGTGCTGAAGTACATGCCCAACCTCGCAGTCCGCAAACGCTTCATCGGCGACCTGAACTCGATCATCGCGGTGCGCGGGACGAGCAACACGCAAAGCGCGCGCGGGCTCGTCTATGCGGATGGACTGCTGCTGTCGAACCTGCTCGGCAACAGCTATTCCTTTCCGCCGCGCTGGTCGATGGTGTTCCCCGAGGAAATCCAGCAGGTCGATGTGATTTACGGGCCGTATTCGGCGCTGTATCCGGGCAATTCGCTCGGCGCGACGGTATCGATCACCACGCAGATGCCCACGAAGTTCGAGGCGGACGCAGACGTCAAGGCGTTCACACAGCACTTCAGCCTCTATGGCGTCAACCAGAATTTCAACGGCAGCGAGGCAAGCGCCTCGATCGGCAACCGCATTGGCAAGTTCTCGTTCTTCGTCGGCGCGAATCACTTCGAAAACACGAGCCAGCCCCTGCAGTTCGCAACACTCGCGAAGTCGACGACGCCCGCCAAACCCGGCGACACACAGGTCAGCGGCGCCTACTTCTACAACAATCAGACCAATGCACCGACCGCCGTGATCGGTGTGAACGGCGAAGGCATCGAGCACACGATCCAGGATCAGCTCAAGCTGAAAATGCAGTACGACTTCACGCCCACCGTGCAGGGGGCGTTTACGCTCGGCTACTGGCATCAGCAGTACAACAGCTCGACCTCCACATTCCTGTATGACGCCAACGGCAACCCGGTGTATGGCGGCCGGGTGAACATCGGCGGCTACGAGTACAACATCCCGGCATCGGCACTTGCGCCAAGCCAGGGGTGGAGCGAAAACTGGCTCTATGGGCTCTCGCTCAAGACGCATAACGCAACGGGATGGAACGGCGAGGCCATCGCTTCGTACTACGACATTACGAACAGCGTGGCACGCACAGCGAATGCGGGCGGCCCTGGCAACGGTCCAGGCGTCGTCACGTTCGGCGACGGCACCGGCTGGAAAACACTCGACCTCAAGGCAAGCTGGACGCCGCCCTCGCCGCAGGCCGGGCTCGCCAACCATGCCGTGACGTTCGGTTACCACTACGACAACTATTTCCTCGACAACGAAACGTACAACACGGCGGTCTGGATCGACGGTGGCGCGGGCAGCTTTGCGAATGCCTTCAAGGGCCGCACGCAAACCCAGGCGGCCTACGTACAGGATGCGTGGCGCTTCCTGCCGCGCTGGAAATTCGTATATGGCGTACGCTACGAGGACTGGCAAGCCTACGACGGCGCCCAGGCACTCGGCGGCGCGTACGTCTCCCTCCCCGATGTCAACCAGCATCACTTCTCGCCCAAGGCCTCGCTGTCGTTCGACGTGACGGACGACCTGACGCTGCGCGCGTCGATTGCACGCGCCTACCGCTTTCCCACCGTGAGCGAACTGTTCCAGGGGCAGGTCAACGGGTCGTCGATCGTCAACAACAATCCGAACCTGCAGCCCGAGGACGACCTCTCGAAAGAGCTGAGCGCCGAGTGGGCCCACTGGAACGGCGTATTCCGCCTGTCGCTCTTTCAGGATGACGTAAAGAATACGATCTTCAGCCAGACAGACACGACTGTGATCCCGAACGTGACGAACTTCCAGAACATCGGCAAGGTTCGTTCGCGCGGTGTCGAACTGAGCTATCAGGGCCAGGATGTGTTTGTACACGGGCTCGACCTGATCAGCAGCGTAGCCTATACGCAGTCGAAGATTCTCGAGAACGCGCAGAACCCGGCAACGGTCGGCAAATACTTCTACCGTATCCCCCTCTGGCGCGTCGATGTCGCGGCGACGTATCACATCGGGGAGCGCTATGCACTCATGCTCGCCGCGCGTTACTCGGGCCGCGAGTACAACACGCTGACCAATACCGATACGAACCCGAACGTGTTCGGCGGCACCAGTACCTACACGGTAGCGGATGCAAAGTTCACGTTCCACCCCACGAAGCTCAGCGATCTGAGCGTGGGCGTCGACAACATCTTCGACGCCCGCTATTTCGTGTACCACCCCTACCCCGGCCGCACCTTCTATGTCGAAGGCCGGTTGCGGATGTAATGGAGGCCAGCCCATGTCGACTGCAGAAACCGCTGCTCGCACGGTGCCAGCCGCCACCAGTCACCAGCGGGGATACCGCACGCTATTTTCGCGCGGGACCTCTCGCACGCCATTCGTCTTTCCGGCTCTGATTGTCGGCGCGCTCCTTGGCACGACATTGCTCGCCGGCTGCGACCAAAAGCCCGTGCTGTCGTTCCAGAACCTCGACATCACGGGCAACCGGCAGTTTGCCGGCCATTTCTCGCTTCCGGATACGAATGGACAGGTTCGCACCCTTGCCGACTATCGCGGCAAGATCGTTGTGCTGGTCTTCGGCTATACGCACTGCCCGGACGTGTGCCCGACCACGCTTGCCGAATTGTCGCAGGCGGTTCGGCAGCTCGGGCCGAAAGACGCTCAGCGCGTGCAGGTGCTGTTCGTCTCGCTCGATCCGGAGCGCGATACGCCCTCCGTGCTCGCGCAGTACGCCGAGGCTTTCAATCCGTCGTTCCGCGCGCTACGTCCCGCCGACGCGGCACAGATCAGACAGATGGCCACGGATTTCAATCTGGACTACGAAAAGGTGCCCGGCTCGACGCCCGATAACTACACGATGAACCATACCGCCGCGAGTCTCGTTTTCGACACGACCGGCAAGCTGCGGCTCTACGCACGCGACGGACAAGGCACTACGCCCTGGGTTCACGATCTTCGCGAACTGCTGGGCACGACGTGAAGCGCCACCCGTTACCGCTTTCCGTACCGAATCAGGTACGGCAAACCGTCTGGCGGCATTCGAACGAATGGACGCCAAACGCTATCTTCGTCAACGCAAAACAGGAGATCCTCTGATGCATCGTACCCTCTGCCGCCTTGCCATCGCGCTGCCCCTCGCTGCGCCCGCACTGCCCGCCTTCGCCGCCTCCAGCTCGATGATGGTATCCGACTGCTGGATTCGCTCGATGCCCGGCGACACCCCTTCTGGCGGCTACTTCAAGCTCATGAACATGAGCGACAAGCCCGTCGATCTCGTGGGCGTGAGCACGGACGCATTCGGCATGTCGATGCTGCACGAGACGCAAAGCAGCGGCAGCACCTCGAAGATGGTCATGGTGGACAAGGCGAGCGTGCCTGCGAACGGCACGCTCGCCTTCGCGCCCGGCGGCTATCACGTGATGTTTGAAAAGGCAAAGAAGCCGCTCACGGTTGGCTCGTCGATTCCCGTCACGTTCAGGTTCAGCGACGGTGAAAGCGTCAAGGCGCAGTGCGCGGTGAAGAACGCAGCCGGCAAATAAGGGCCGCCTGCAACGGCTACCCGGCGTTGCACTGCCGGACAGGTTCGCTCGCGCCGCTTCGGTGCGAGCGATGCCGCTGCGCGCAGCGTACGGACTTCGCGGCAGCGCACGAGCAATCCCGCTACGGAGCCGGCCGCAGGCTGCGCGCCCGGATGCGATCGAGCATGCTGGTGAACTGGGAGAACAACAGGATGCGTTGTCCCTCATCGATCATTTCGGGCAACATTTCAAGCAGCAGCGTGAGCTTGGCCGATCCCTTCACGCGCGTGGCTTGCGTGCTCTTCAGCAATCGTCGATCGCATCGTGCAGGTCGCGTTGAGCGCCTTCGAGTTCGACCATTCGCTCGATGGTTGTTTTGGGTGGCAACTCGATTGCGACCTCGTCCTTCCGCCGACGCAGCATGAACGGGCGAATGCGGCGGGCGCGCAATTCACGTCGTACGGTGTCGTGTTTTTTTCCATCGGCGTACGCCAGTGTCGAGTGAAATCCTGGCGCGCAGCGCGCGAACGGTTGCCGCCGCTTTGGTGGCCGCATTCTTGACGTATTGCACTTCACCGAGAATCAACATGTAGCAGCCATATCCCGATGTCGCATCTAGGCGTGCAGCGGAACGACTCGAGCTGACGACACGGCAGGTTCGCCGGCTGGTTGCCCGGCTGCGTGAGCACCGGCCGGCGGGATTGGTGTCGGGAGACCGAGCGAAGCCTGGCCGACTGCGACGGTGTGATTCCAGCCGTCTCCGAAGAACGGACGAGCACCGCCTCCCCCTTGACCTTGTCGCCGTCTGGCCCAATCGAATAACGACTGATACTTCCCATTGGGGCGCTGCAGTCTTTCCCTCCGGAAACCCATGTACAATCGCGCGCCATGAACGCACTTCGCCGCTTCCTGCTCCGGCAAGCCGTCGCGCGACAGCTCCTGTGGGGGTTCCTCCTTGTAACGCTGCTGTCCCGCGCGTTGATGTCGGGCGCCGTAATGCTCGATCCGGACGGTCCGGATGCGGGCTCGGTGGTGCTGTGTTCAGGGCGAGGCCCGTTGATCGTCGACGTGTCAGCACTCGCCGCCCGATTCGATGCGGGTGCGCCGGTCACCCCGGCCAACGATGCGTTCGCGCTCGCCAGCGCGCTGAAGCATGATGCACACGCCGGCAACGCAGCGTCGTCCGCCGGCGGCGACGGCCTCTGCGCATTCGGTGCGGCGCTTTTCACGGCGCTGGCGTCGGTTGTGCTACTGGCTCTGGTGTTTCCCCTCGCGGCACCTCAACGGTTCCCGATTCATTTCGTCATCCCTCGCGTCGTGCGGTCGGTATTCGACAATCGCCCGCCCTGCCGCGCCCCTCCTCTGTCCTGCTGATCGATTTGCCTGATGGCGGGCGCACGTCGACGTGCGCCGGCCGTCAGGCCGCTCGCTTTACACCATCCGATTCAAGTGATTCCCCGACCGCGCCCGCCGCTCGGGCGACGCCGCCATGCGTGCCATGACTGTCCACGCATGACGTGTCGTCGTCCGTTCGGCCGCCGCACGTTGACGTCCGCCGGCGCGCGCCGGTGTGGTTGCTCAACGAACACGAGGAGCTGACACCATGTCGACCACCGTCGAGCGGGCCCTCTCGCTCGCTCAATCCGCCAGCGCCGGTTACCGGACGCTCTGGCGCCGGCACTTCTGTGCCGGCCTGTCGCTGGCCCGCGCGATCGCGATCGTCGCAAGCCTCGGCGTGACGAGCGGCTACACGCTCGCGCTGCCGTCCGGCGCGGACGGCGTATTCACCGCGTCGTACTTCCCGGCCGACCCGAAGGCGGAGCGAACGATCTCCATCGACCAGTACGGCGGTGCGGTGCTGAAGGACCTCCGCTACGACGACTACGGCCCGGCGTCGCGGGCCGTGTCGTACGGCACGTCGCTGCACATGGGCTGCTACTTCGGGCTCGCGAACCGGATCGTCTGCGCGGCGCTGTCGCTCGGGCTGGCCGCGATGGCCGTCACGGGCGCGGTGATGTGGTGGAAGCGTCGTCCGGCGGGAACGCTGGGCGCACCGTCGCGCGAACGCGGCGCGCCGCCGATGCGCGGCTGGATCGCGGGGCTCGTGCTGCTCGGCATCGTGTTCCCGCTGACGGGGTTGACGATCGTCGCGGTGTGGTCGATCGACCGCCTGCTGTTCGGCCGTGCGGCACGCTCGGCGGTCTGATTCAGCGCGCGCCGGCGTACGCGGCGCGCCGACGCGACAAGCCCGGGCCACCGCGTGGCTCGGGCTGCTCGCGCTTGTGCTTGCGCTTGTTGCTCCGCTGATCTCGCAACTGCGCGCAAGCGTGATCGCCACCGACGCGCCGTTCGCGGCGATCTGCTCGGCGAGCGGCAACACGTTTTCCACGCAACCCAAACCGCATACGCCGTCGGGCACGCATTTCGATCGCTGCGGCTATTGCGGCCTGCTCGCCGGCCATCCGCCACTGCCGTACGCGGTGTCCTTCTCCGCCCCTACGGCCCTGCGGCAAGCGCTGCCCGAACTGCCGACCCCTTCAACCTCCCGCCAGTCGAAGCGCTACGCGCTCGCCGCGCGCGGGCCGCCGTCCGCTCGAGCCTGACGTGCGTTTCGAACGCGTCGACACACGACCGTGCCGACGTCGTTCGCACAGATTGCCTACCACGCCGATGCCTGGTGCAGAGCCCGTGCGCAAGCGCGCGCTGCGCGCCGGCCGCGGTGTGTGCCGTATTCACCATAACCATACACACAACGACATGTTTCCCTTGACTCGTATTGCCATCGCGCTGTCCGGTGCGATCTCCGTTATGTCCGCCTCGACAGCATGTGCACAAAGCGCCGTCGCGCCGACCGAAGCGCCGGCCGCGTCGACGCTACCCGCGATCAACGTCAGCGCGACCCGCGCGGCGGACTCACTCATGTCGAAATCGACCGACGATCTGAAGCGCACGCTCGAACAGACGGTCGGCTCGGTCGGCTTCGTCGATGCCGACAGCTACCGGAACACCTACGCATTTACGCTGCGCGACGTGCTGAAGGACGTGCCCGGCGTGTTCGTCGAGAACCGCTACGGCCAGGAACTGCGATTGTCGATCCGCGGCTCGGGGATTGCCCGCGCGTATCACACGCGCGGCCTCGAGATCCTGCAGGACGGCATCCCGACCAATCTCGCGGACGGCAGCGGCGACTACTACCAGATCGATCCGCTCGCGCTGCAGGCGGTGCAGGTCTACAAGGGCGGCAACGGCCTCGCATACGGTTCGTCGACGCTCGGCGGCGCGATCGACTTCATCACGCCGACGGCCTATACGGCCGACGCGCCGAACATCGTGCGCGTGGAAGGCGGCAGCTACGGCACGGTGCGCACGAGCGCGCAGGTCTCGCGCGTGCTCGGCCCGCTCGATTTCCTCGCGAACTTCAGCGTGAACCACGCGGACGGCTATCGCGATCACGAGAAAGGCCAGTACGAGCAGTTCAACGCGAACGTCGGCTACCGGTTCAGCCCGACGGTCGAGACGCGCTTCTACGTGGGCCTGTACGTCGTCGACCAGTTGCTGCCCGGCACGCTGTCGCTGTCCGACGCGCTGAACAATCCGACCAAGGCCGCGCCCAGCGCGATATCGGGCGATCAGGCGCGCAACACACGCACCGAGCGGATCGCGAACCGCACGACGGTGAAGCTCGATTCGGGCGAACTGCAGTTCGACACGTGGGCGATCCACAAGAGCCTCTATCACCCGATCTTCCAGGCGCTCGACCAGGACGGCTGGACTTACGGCTTCGCGCCGCGCTACACGGGCCACCTGAACGTCGGCGGGATGCGCAACGACCTGATCGTCGGCGCGCGCTTCTTCGGCGGCCGCACGCAGGCGAACCAGTACGTCAACGTCAACGGCGACAAGGGCGCGCAGACGCTCGACTCGACGCAGACGGCGTTCAACTACGAAGCCTACGTCGAGAACCGGCTGTTCTTCCTGCCGACCGTCGCGCTGATGACCGGCGTGAAGGCGCTGCATTCGGTGCGCGAATACATCGACTACGGCGGCCTGCCAGGCGATGCGGCCTACAAGTCGACGAACGCGAGCTACAGCGGCGTCAACCCGAAGCTCGGCCTGCTGTGGCAGCCGGATGCGAACACCCAGGCGTATGTCGACATCACCCGCAGCCAGGACGTGCCAGACTTCACCGACCTCACGCAGACCTTCTCGGGCACGACGCGCTTCACGCCGCTCGCGGCGCAGCACGCGTGGACGCTCGAGTTCGGCACGCGCGGTTCCCGCGAGCGCGTGAGCTGGGACGTGACCGCCTATCGCTCGCTCGTGCGCGACCAGTTGCTGCAGTACACGACGAACCCGGACGTCCCGGCGTCGACGTTCAACGCGAACAAGACGGTGCTGCAGGGGATCGAGGCCGGCGCGTCGGTCGAGTTGCTGCGCAACGTCACGGGGCGCGGCGTCGGCGACAAGATCACGCTGTCGGGCATCTGGAACCTGAACGACTTCCGCTTCAAGAACGATCCGCAGTACGGCAACAACCGGATCGCGGGCGTGCCGCTCAACGTGCTGCGCGCGACGCTCGGCTATGCACGGCCGAGCGGCTTCCACATCGCGGCGACGCTCGACTGGGTGCCGTCGGGCGCATGGGCCGACGATGCGAACACGCTGCGCGTGCCGAGCTACACGCTACTCGGGTTGCAGGCCGGCTACGACTTCCGCAACGGGCTGTCCGTGTTCGTCGACGCGCGCAACCTGACCAACAAGCGTTACGTCAGCGACATCAGCACGGTCGCGGATGCGCGCACCGCGAACACCGCGATCTTCTACCCGGGCGAAGGGCGCAGCGTGTTCGCCGGCATGCGGTACGCGTTCTGATGAAGCACGCGAATTCCACCACGTCGAACCATGGAGGTTGGTATGAATGCTCGCCTTTCCCTGCTTGAACGCATCGTGCGGCACCGGCGGTCGTTGAACATCGCGACCCTCGTCGTGGTCGGGTTGTGGGCAGGTTGGGTTGCGTGGATCACGCGGCCCGCTGCACTCGACGCACTGCCCCGAAATGCCGCGTGGTGCACACGAGCGACGGAGTGAGCGGCTTCGTCGCATGGCACTCGATCCCCTGACCGCCCCGCGCCGCATCGCGGGGCGCAATTCAACACATTGCCCACTTCCATCATGAAGCGATTTTTTTCGATCCACTCGCTCGCCGGGCGGATCGCATGCGGCGTCGCGCTCGCAGTGGCCACCGCGAATGCATGTGCTGCCGACGCCCCACCCTCGGCCGCCATGCAGATCGCGCAACTGCTCTCCCGCACCTACGACAGCCCCGACAGGCATGTCGTGACCGAGGCCGTCGCCCTTGCCGGCAAGTTCGCGATCGCCGACTGGACGCAGCGCGACATGGCCGGCCGTGCGCTGCTGCGCGTCGTGAACGACCACTGGACGATCGTCACCTGCGGTGGCGCTGCGTTGAAGGATCCCGCGTGGCTGAAGGATGCCGGCGTGCCGCCATCGGATGTGCACGTGCTGCTGTCCCGTCTCGCGGATGCCGAGCGGCCGATGCGCGCGATCACGGTCGCGCGTTTCGACCGATTCCGCATGCCCTCCGACGTGTCTTCCGCATCGGGTGCCGCTCCGCATTGACGTCACGACCTGGCGTGCCGTGGCCGCGGCACGACGGGATTCGTCCCGACTCCAATCAACCGAATCAGAGATTTTGATGAGCATTCGACACAACCGGAAAGCGTGGCTTGCTCCCGCATGCATCGCGATCGCGATGACCGCGCAGGCCGAGCCCGCCGCACAACCTGACGCCGAGCGCGACGATGGCGAGTCTGCCGATACGCGCGGCGGCCACACCCGAGCCGCACCGAAAACCGATCCGACCGCAGCCGGGACCGGCGACTCTACCTTCGTACTCGGCACCATCGACGTCAGCGGCGCGCGTACCGGCGCATTGACGTCCAGGAATATCCTGACCTCGGTCGACCGCGTCGACGCCGAGCATATCGAGAACCGGAACGCGCGCAGTCCATGGGAACTGTTCGGCCAGTTACCGGGCGTGCTGCTGACCGACTTCAACCAGGGCACCACTTCAGGCAAGCTGTCTTTTCGCGGCTTCAACGGCGAGGGCGAGATCAATGCGGTCAAGCTGCTGATCGACGGCCTGCCGTCGAACAGCAACGACGGCAACATGCCGTTCATGGATGCCGTGTTTCCACTCGAAATCGACTCGCTCGAGACGGTGCGCGGCACCAACGACCCGCGCTATGGGCTGCACGCGATCGCCGGCAACGCGTCGATCGCGACACTCACGGGTGGCACCTACGCACGCGGCCGGATCGGCTACGGCAGCTACGACACGTTCGATGCGGAAACGGTCGCCGGCCATGAAACCGACACGTTCTCGCAGAACTACGCGTTCGGCTACCGCAAGTCGGACGGCTATCGCGATCACTCGGGATCGGACAAGGCTGGCGTGGCCGGCAAGTGGTTCTACAGCCCGACAGCCGACGTACGCGTCGGTTTCTCCGCACGATACGCGCGCGTGTCGGCCGACGAGGCCGGCTACCTGAGCGGCGCGGACGCCCACACGAATCCGCGCGCCTCGTACACATTCAACTCGACCGATCAGGCAACCCGAGAAACGGGACAGTACGCGCTGTACGCCGATGTGGATCTCACGAACCGGCTGTCGTGGTCGACGATCGCGTACCTGAACACGTTTCGCGAGCGCCGCTGGGTCACGTTCTCTTCGGCGACCAGCCAGCAGGAGCGTTTCTCCGACGAGCGACATCTCGGCTTTCTGAGCACCCTGACGTTCCGTCCGCGTGTGAACTGGCTGCGCGATTTTGCGCTGGAGGCCGGCGTGAGCGGCGAGTGGCAGGACAATGTCAGCCGCCGCTGGCTCACCGACCGCCACGTGCGCACATCGCAAACCCGCGATCAGGCGTTCTCGTACGACACCTGGGGCGCATACGTGCAGGCCGTCGTGAAGCCGGTCGAAGCGCTGAAGATCGTGCCTGCCTATCGCGTCGACGTGTTGAGCGGGCAACTCACCAACAACCTGAGCGGCGCGCGCTACGACATGAACGGCTACGGCGTGATTGGCCAGCCGAAAATCAGTGCGGTCTATACGCCGTGGCACGGCTACAGCGTGTATGGCAACTACGGCCGTTCATTTCAGGTCGGCGTCGGTGCCGGCGCGTACAAGATCCCGCCGCGCACCGGGGATCTCGCGCCGTCGATCAACGACGGCTGGGAGCTGGGCGTGAAATTCCAGCCGGCGGACTGGCTTGACGGCCGCGTTGCTTACTGGGAACAGCTCGCGACCAACGAGGTACGCCGCAAGCTGAACGACCCGACCGGCGACTACGACAATCTCGGCAAGACGAAGCGCCACGGGATCGATCTGCAGGCCAACCTGCGTGTGGCGCGGGATGTCGGGCTGTGGTTCGGGTACACGTACCAGATGGCGCGCATTGTCGATCCGGGGCCTGCGAGCCCGGCGAGCGCCGGCAAGCAGGTCGATCACGTGCCGAACCATCTGTTGTCGGCCGGGATCGACTGGCGGGCAACGCCCGAACTCGACGTGTCGGCATGGGGCAATGCACAGAGCGCGTACTACCTCGAGCAAACCAACTCGACCGGCCGCTTCGGCGCGGCGGTGACCGTCAACTCGCGAGCCGCCTATCGCGTATCGAAACGGGCAACCGTCGAGCTGCAGGTGACGAACCTGTTCAACCGGTTCAACGAATACGTCTGGTACGACGGCTCGCAGACACTGCATTCGCCAGCGCCCGGCCGGGCCGCGTTCGCGTCGCTGACCATGCGCTACTGAAACATCACGGCATACGTTCAATCGAAAAAGGAAATGTCCGCATGGTTACGATGGCATGGCACTACACGGTCATGTTGCACTTCGAGTCCATCATCATGAGCGAAGTCATCATGCCGAAAACGCTCGACATGGCACCGGAAGCGAAGCCTGTCGCGTGGTTCTCGCGCAATCCGTACTGGGAGAAAACGGCCAACAGACGGGCGATCGACCCGGGCACCGGCGATCGCGTGACATTGACGATGTGGCAAACGCGCCAAGCTGGCGGTGGACTCGTACGCTTCGGGATCGACGCGACGAAGCTGCTTCACGATCAGGCACTCTGGCGACGGGCGCGGATCGAGGACACGGCACGCGACGCGCTGGTCGCAGCAGGCGTGCGTCAAGGCGCGGATCCGCTCGAATGGTACGGATCGGTCAAACCCGTTCCGGTCGAGCGGCTCGTCATCGAGTCGCTCGACGACACGTACCGGTGGCAGACGTTCAAATGGTAGAAGCATGCCGGTGCGTATCGGCACCGGCATGCTCGTTTGCCGCGTCTACTTCGCCATCGTTCCCGGTGCCTTCACCATGCACTGCGCGGTGACTTTCTCGCCGTCGCCGAACGTGAAGGTGAGCGGCAGCGTCGTACCGACCTTCAGCGGATGCGTCGGCTGCTCAAGCATCAGGTGATAGCCGCCCGGCGCGAACGACAGCGTGCCGCCGGCCGGTACCGTCGCCTTGTCGACCATCACCATGGTCGACGTGCTTCCGTTCGATTGTGTCTGGTGCAGCATCGCCATGCCGAAAGCATTGCTGTCGACGCCGGTCAGGTCGATCGGGTTGCCGCTGCGGTTCTTCACGTTGAAGAAGCCGCCCGACGGCAAATTGCCGGGCATCCCGCGAATCCAGCAGTCGGAGACGGCGACCGATTGTGCCGGCGCCGCATGCACGACCGGCGACAATGCGGCGGCGGACAGGAACGCGAGCGCAGCACGCGTTGTTTTCGTGATATTCATTGCCGATCCTCTGTCATGAATGGTTGGATAACGAAGGGGCCCATACCCCTGCCTTGTTCCGTGAGCAAACGTGTCGTCAGGACGCGCCCGCCGTCGGCGCCGTATGGCCCAGCAACGCTGCAAGCGCCAGGACCGCGACCATGACGACGGCCTCGACGGCAAGCGCCATGTCGAAGCGGCGTTGCGCGGCCGGATAACCGGTATCGTGCCGTTCGGCACGCAAGCGCAGATCGGGCAATACGACCAGGCGGTTCCAGCCGCCGAGCAACGCCGCAAATGCGACGCACGTGAGCTTTGCCGCGAGCACCCGGCCCCAGGCTATGCCAAACAGCGCCGCGCTGGTTTGCGCCGTATCCTGCAGCACGTTGTAGAGCCCCGTGACGAGCACGATAGCGAATGCACCGGTCGCGAGATGGGAGAGCGCCGAGCAGAACGCAGCCGTCTGTTGCGCCGGAACGCTCGCGGTCCCGGTACGCCCGAGGCACCGCAACAGGCCCGTGGCAGCGATCACGCCACCGGCCCACATCGCTGTCGCGAGTACGTGCGTCAGGTGCACCGCTTCACGCCACGAAAAGTCGCCGCCATCGGCCGCGTGACCCATGGCCGCCTTGCCGGCGGCCCAGAGCAGGATGCCCGCGGCGCACGGCACGGCGTCGCGGCCGCGCGCGAGGATGCCCGCCGCGACGAGCAGCGCGCCTGAACATCCGATCGACCAGGCGATACCGAAATGCGATTCCGTGAGCACGGCCACGACAGCAGGTCCGGCGTCGGCGAGCGGCGAGCCGCTCATCACGGCGGCTTGCAGCCACAGATAGCCGAACGCCGTCAGTGCAAGCGCGAGGCCGAGCGCAGCGCGCACGACGCGCAGCGCCCGTTGGTCAAACAATCCGATGCGCCGGTCGATCGAGCCGCACGCGAGCAAGCCCGCCGTCGTGGCGAACAGCAGGTCCTGAACGGCGGCCAACGCGATCTGCGCGTCGACGAGCACGTCCACGGCTACTTCACCGTAAACGTATAGTGCCCCTGCGTCCGGTGGCCGTCGACCGCGACGGCCACCCACGCGACCGCGTAAACGCCCGGCGACAGCGAATTCAGCGCGACGGACATGTGCTTCTTGTTCGCCGCGTCGACTTCGGGCTTGCCGTTCGTGACGGCGTGCCCCTGCGCATCGGTGACGGCGATCGAGCTAAATGCGGGTTCGAGCGCGTCGTCGAAATCGATCGCGACGGTTTTCGGCGACGCGGTAACGGTTTCGCCCGCGGACGGCTGCTGATGCGTCGGATACGCATGCGCGTGAGCAAGTTGCGCGGCGGCGAGCAGCAGCGCGGCCGCCGCCGCGCGCATCGTGGTCGAAAGATTCATGCGGTTTCTCCGTGGATCAGAACAGCGGCTTGCCAAGCGAGCCGGGGAACAGGTCGTCGAAATACAGATGCGCGTCGAAGATCACGCCGACATGGTTGCCCGATGCCCGATTAACGGGAATCTGCGCCTCGACGCCGAATTGTCCGTAGCGGTTGAGCCACAGTACGCCCGGGTTGATCGTCCCGGTCGTCTGGCCTGAACACGCACCCGCCGTGCATGTGCTCATCGGCGCCTCGACGACGAACACCATGTTGCTGAGCGGCTGCGGCAGGCCGAGGTTCTTCACCTGCTGCTGCAGGTACGGGATGCTGTATTGCAGCGTCAAGCCCCAGCCGAACGAGTTCGGCCCCTGGTCGGACGACGCTGTGGTCAGGTTCGGCCCGAGTTCGGCCGTCAGCGCGAGCGGGCGCAGATAGCCGAGCGACGCGGGCAGATCGCCGAAGCCCTTGCCGAGGTAGACGGTCGGCGTAAATGTCGAGTACGCGTTCGCGATCGATTTCGCGCCGGTGCCGCCGATCTCGGTTTCCAGGCCGACGGACGCCATGAATTCGTGCGCGGCGTTCGTGTAGACGAGGTACTTCACGCCGAGCGTGACGTTATCCCAGCCCTTCGCGGAACCGCCGTTCGGATCGTTCTGCGACACGTACTGGCTGGCGACGCTGAACGCGAGGTTCTTGGTGATCAGCTTGTCCCACTCGTACGACACGGTATTGACGTTCATGTTGTCGCCGTTGTCGTCCGGCGACTTGATATGGCCGAACTGCATGTCGAACTCGTCGCCGACACCGGGGTCGTCCACTGTCATCGTGGCAGGAAAGACGCGGTCGCCGACCACGGCGTGCGCATTGGCGAAAGAAGCATGGGAAAGGCCGGCGCAGGTGGCCAGCAGCGCGGCGCATGCGCGAAGCGCGCGCCGTTCGGTATTACGAGGCATGTCGTGTGTTCTCCGGTTGTCGTTCGATATCGTCGCGCGTACGCGCGACGACTCGCCGCCTCGCGCTTCGCGGGCGGCAATTTTTCAGGCAGAAAAATCAGACGAAATCAGGAGAATGCGGGCGGCGCACGGGATTGCGCGACCGTGTGGACGAGGCTGATGCGAGCCGGATTCGAGGCCGATACGACCGGCCTCTGCGAACCGGGACGCAGAGTGGCAAGCACGACGGCGTGCCCCGGCAACGCAGTCGCGTGAGCGAAGAAACTGCAATAGGGGCAAGCCTGCCAGTGCGTCTTTGCCGCGTGCGACGGCTTGCCGTCATGTGCGGCCGACACTTCGTCGACGCTTGCGGTGCAATAGACGGTCAGTGCGTCGACGAGCTGGTGACGCGACATCATCATCTGCGAAACCGCAGGGGCGAGCGCCATCATCAGGATTGCAATCAATCCGATCAGGCTGCCGGGTTTGCGGAAACGGGCGACGTACATGACGCGCAGAGACGATGACATGGGACGTGACGGACGGCGATTATGCCATGCTGGAAAAGGATCAAGCTCCCGAAATATTTCAGTAAACGAATGCGATATTTCCGAATGTAATGTGAAAGAAATCGGCTCGAGCACCATCACGAACGGAATCGACTTTTCGGTTTCCGCGCGGTATAAGCGGAGTTGATTTCTCTTGACGCAGACACAACGGGAAACCGGTGAGATTCCGGTACGGTCGCGCCACTGTATCGGGACGGCGTTTGCAATCGCAGTCGATCCCGAAGCCAGACCTCGTTGTGCACCTGCCCTTTCACCATTCGGAACGCGTGCTTTCCGGGAGATTCTCGATGCTTGACCGATTCACTCAGATTTTCAACGACTCGAACGCCAGCGTACGGCGGAAGTTGCTGGGCATTTATGGCGTGCTGATCGCCATCAACGTGTTTGCATGGGTATGGGCCCTGGTGGCGTTCCATGCCTATCCGGTCCTGCTCGGCACCGCGATGCTCGCATACGGCTTTGGACTCCGACATGCGGTCGACGCCGACCATATCGCCGCGATCGACAACGTCACGCGCAAGCTGATGCAGGAAAAAAAACGGCCGGTCGCGGTAGGGTTCTTCTTCTCGCTTGGCCATTCGACCGTCGTCGTACTTGCATCGATCGCGGTCGCACTCGCGACCACGGCGATCCAGAGCCGGTTCGACAACTTCAAGGCGATCGGCGGCATCATCGGCACGGCCGTTTCAGCGTTTTTCCTGTTCGCGCTCGCGCTGATGAACCTCATGATCCTGCGCGGCATCTACCGCGCCTGGCGTCACATCCGCAGTGGCGGCGCATACGTCGACGACGATTTCGACATGCTCCTCGCCGATCGTGGCTTTCTCGCGCGGTTGTTCCGCCCGCTGTTCCGGCTGGTGACGCGGAGCTGGCACATGTACCCGATCGGCTTCCTGTTCGGCCTCGGTTTCGACACGGCGACCGAAATCAGCCTGCTTGGCATCGCCGCGACACAGGCGGCGAAGGGCCTGTCTCCGTGGGCCATCATGGTCTTTCCCGTCCTGTTCAGCGCAGGCATGTCGCTCGTCGACACGCTCGACGGCCACCTGATGCTCGGCGCTTACGGCTGGGCTTACCAGAAGCCGCTGCGCAAGATCTACTACAACATGACGATCACGCTGGTGTCGATCGTGGTCGCGCTTGTGATCGGCGGCATCGAGGCGCTCGGCCTGCTCGCCGATCAGCTTGACCTGAAGGGTACGCCGTGGGACGCGATCGGCACGCTCAACGACAACTTCGGCATGCTCGGCTACATCATCATCGCTATCTTTGCAGTCAGCTGGATCGCGTCCATCGTGATCTATCGAGTCAAGCGTTTCGACGAGGAATGGTTGAAGACGCGCACGTGATTGGCCGACAACAGCGGGCGGATATTTTCCGCCCCGACTCGACAAGGTCCTTGTAGCCATCCGGCAAGTAGACCAACATCCATCATCCGACAACGGTGCATCAGACGACGAAACAGCGCAGTCAGGCCTGTGTATTTCGATCCACTTACGTCAACTGCTTGCGCAGCGTTTGACAAATCCCGCCGTTGCCTCGTTGCTGCTGCTGGTCGTCGCGTTCCGCCTGCTACTACCGCACGGTCTGATGCATTTCCCGCCTGGTGCGCCCGAAGCGTCAAGCGCTTCTTGACATGCGAGATATCCAGTCATCAAATCACCGCTGCCACTCATCTTTCATGTCACACTGTGACGCAACTTGACCGATGGATTCGACTTCTGCCGCATGGAATCGTGAGGACACCGTTGAACATTTGGCACATGACAATTGCCGCGGGAATCTGCGTGCTCCTCATAGCGTGTTCTCGTCGCGAGGGTGTATTGGGGCAGTCGCCCGTGTTCTCTGCAAACTCCAATATATCTGCGACGGAAGTCGCGAATTGCGTCGCTCGCCGGTGGAAACAGAGCACGCGGCAACTGCATCTCGGCGAGCGCGCCGGAACGATTACGCTGCGCGCCGAATCGTTCTTTCGAGGCGTGCCGGTCGGTCTGCGTATCATGCCGGACGGGCATCATTCACACGTCGAGTATTTCCGTCAGCGCCGTGCCGACGGGCTCTATTTATCGATGGTACGCGGCTGTCTCCATCTCCACGTGATCCATGGTGCGGCAGGCACGCCGACCGTCCCGCAATCATGAGCGCGCGAAACTTGGCCGCACAGATCCGCCGATATGGGCGAGGGTCACCCGCCAACGCAGAGATCACAACACGCGACCATCATCGTCATCCCGCCGGATAGTGGCGCCGATACATCACTGCTCGCGAATACCCGGGTAGCGGTTGCAGTTCAGGATCGATGAACCCGTCACCGCAAATCCGACGGCTTCAGCATGACGCTCACCACGTGTGCACGCCAGATTTTGCACTTCGCAGTCACGGGGAGCCACGCACCACGAGGCCGCAGGCGCGCTGAAGCGCGAACAGTCACCGTTGAATCGACCAGCGGCTCGCTGTTGGAATGATCCTCCATCCCGCGAAAAGCTCGAACCTTGGCCCTCAGCAACCGGACGTCAGGCGCGAGAAACATGTCGTACTTCGCCGACGTTCGAATCCATCGGTCGATTTCCGCGACACAATCGATGACGATCGGACGAACGTTCATACGTGCCAGGTAGCGGTAATCCTCGGGAATCGTATCTTCGGCGCGCAAGCGTGCGACAGACACAAACAGCAGCAGCAACGTGGCGAGAATAAACAGCAGGCCCTTCATGAGTCGAGACGAACGCAGTTAATGATCTTCGATGCCCGGAGCAATGCCCCGCAAGGTCATCGGTGGTCAGCGGGAAAATAGCGTGTCGACAACGCTTCGTACAGCGGCGGAGCAAAGAATCGCGAGACGCGGCTGGCGATCAGCGCCGTGGCCATCAACGAGATGACGAGTGCGTGGCCGTTGATCATCTCGATGACGATCACGAACGCGGTGATCGGGCTCTGCGTGACCGCGGCCAGATAGCCGACCATCCCGAGCGCGATCAGCATCTGAAGTTGCATGCCCGAGAACAGAATATGTAGCGTATTGCCGATCCCTGCACCGATCGCGAGCGATGGAGCAAACAAGCCGCCCGGCGCACCGGGCAGGTACGAGCCAATCATCGAAACCATCTTGAACACCGGGTACAGGACGCTGACGTTCGTATGGCTTTCGAGCATGCCGCGGGCTTCCGCGTATCCGCTGCCGAACGTATGGCCGTGTGTCGCCACACCGACGACTGCGACGACCAGCCCGCACGCCGCGCCGAACAGCACGGGCTGACCTGCACGAAAATCCTGAAGCCCTTGCGGCATCCAGCGTCGCGTGTTGAGTAACAGCCAGCAGAAGATTCCGCCCATGACGCCCGCGATCACACCGATGAGGACGACCGCAAGCGCCAGCGACTGAGGCAGGTGCGCGCCTACGTCGATCGTGCCGAAATAAACGTAGTTACCCTGAAGGCCAAGCGATACGATACCGGCGAAGATGATCGCCGTGATCAGCACGCCACTCGTCCGTTGCTCGAAACTGCGTGTGAGTTCCTCGATCGCGAACACGACGCCGGCGAGCGGTGCATTGAACGCGGCGGAAAGGCCTGCCGCCGCGCCCGCGAGGGCCAGCCGGTGCTCGAGCACGCCCGGGCGAATCGCACGAAAGCGCTGAGGATAAAACTTCCGCAGGTTGAACATGAGTGCGGCACCGACGTGAATCGTCGGGCCTTCACGACCGATCGTGAACCCGCCGAGAATGGCCAGGAACGAGACGAGTATCTTCCCGATCAGGATCCGGAACTTGAGCAACCGCGCCGCCGTGTTGCCTGGAGCATGCAGCATGGCAATCACCTGTGGAATGCCGCTCCCCTCCGCACCATCGAAGAATCTCCGCGTCAGCCAGACCGTAACCGCCCCGATCGTCGGCGTGACGATCAGCGGCAACCATGCATGTTGGGCCGCATAGCCCAGAAACACCGCGTAGCCGAAATCGATCAGCTTCGCGTAAAGCACCGCTACGAGGCCGACGGCCACCGCACCCAGCCAGAACACGCCATAGTGAAGCCAAAGACGCCGCGCATGCAGCAACGCGCGTCGATCTGCGAGCGCGGAAATGCGGATCATCGGTCTCCCCCTACCCACTCGTCAGTCTTGTTCATTTTCAAACGGTGCCCTGATCGTTCAGGTTCGCGGCGGCGGCGGCTTCATGCTGAATGCGATCGCCAGCCATATTGAAACCGCGCCGGCGCACATCAGAAACACCATGTTCGGGCCGCCTTGCTTCAGCAGCCAGCCGCCCGCGATGCCGCCGAGCGCGAGCCCGATCGACTGCGTGGTGTTGTAGACGCCCGTGGCCGCGCCCTTGCGCGAACCGGGCGCTAGCTTCGATACGAGCGACGGCTGCGACGCTTCCAGGATGTTGAAACCCAGGAAGTAGATGAAAAGAATCGCCGCCACAATCAGGATGGTATGCGGCGCGCTGCCCAGCAGCAATTGGCCGATCAGGATAGCCAGGATGCCGCCGAGCAGCACCGGCTTCATCTTGCCCCGTTTTTCCGCGACGATGATCGCGGGGACCATCATCACGAACGCGAGCCCCATTACCGGCAGGTAGACCTTCCAGTGCGACGCGACCGGCAGCCCGCCGTCGACCAGCAGGCGCGGCACGACGAGGAACAGCGCCGTCTGCGTCGCGTGCAGCACCAGCACGCCGAAGTTCAGGCGCAGCAGCTCGACGTTGTGCAGTACCTCGGCGAACGGCGCGGGCACGTGCACTGGCTTCGCCGCGTCAGGCACGATCCACAGCACAACGCCGATCGCGAGGATCGACAGCACGCCGACGATCGCGAACAGGCCGCTCATCCCGACCCAGTGAAACACGATCGGCGCGCCGACGATCGCGACCGCGAACGACACGCCGATCGAGCCGCCGACCATCGCCATCGCCTTGGTGCGGTTCTGCTCGGAGGTCAGGTCGGCGATGAACGCGAGCACCGCGGACGACACGGCGCCCATCCCCTGGATCACGCGGCCGACGATGATCCACGTGATGTCGTGCGCAGACGCGGCGACGAAGCTGCCGAGTGCAAAGATCAGCAGGCCGGTGGCAATCACGGGCTTGCGGCCGAACTTGTCGGACGCCCAGCCGTAGAAGATGTAGAACAGCGACTGCGTAACGCCGTAGGCTCCGAGCGCGAGGCCGACGAGCAACACGTTGTCGCCGCCCGGGATGGTTTTCGCGTAGACCGAGAACACCGGCATGATCATGAACAGGCCGAGCATGCGCAGTGCGAAGATTGCCGCGAGCGACGCGGTCGCGCGCAATTCGGGCGCAGTCATGCGGGAAGACACGGTGGACGACTGGGACATCGTTGACGCGATTTACCGAACAGATCCAACAACAGACAAAAAAAACCCAGCTGGGCAGCCGGGTTCAAGAAGCTCGCCCCGGCCTTTCGTATTGGGACGACCAGACGTCGAGCGACGTGAGCTGAGGGAGCACATCTGAATTCACGATTTCGCAGAATTTCCGTATCGTAACATGGCAACTAGTCACGATGTGACATTTTTCCAGCTCCAGTAAAGGCGAGCATTTTCCAGATCCGTGTGAACCGGAAAATCTTTCGATTCGCCCTTCAGTTCATTTACAAAATTCCGTCACCCGCCAAAAAGGAGCGGCTCAGTTCACTGTGCTTCCCGCAGTGAGGCCGCGAGCCGTTCCGCTGATCAGCGCCCCATTCCGCTCGATCGAACGCCCTCTTCGGGAGATCCGTGATGAAAGGCTTGATGCGATATGCGGTGGTGTTGGCCCTTGTGCTGTTCGGTGGGTGCCATTCCGCGACAAAGACGTCCAGCACTGCCGGCATGATGAATCAGGCGGCCGCAACGGGTCAGGCAACCGGGACGCCGTCGACCATGGCAGACGAATTGAACAACCCCAACAGCCCGCTCGCGAAACGCATCGACCGACAGAAGCGGTTCGGCACCGAGGTCGCGGTCACAAGCCCATGAAGTACGTCCGCACATCCCTCTCGGCGGACCAGGTCTGCACGTCGGAGAGCTCATCGAACTCGACCGGCTTCCCCCGGTAAAGGCAACAATATCCACTCGCCGTTCTGTAGACGATGACCCACTCGCGATCGTCACTCGCCTCGTCTTCCTGGTTGCCAGCGAACACTTCCCTCCATGCATCGAGATGCAGGGCCACCGCAAGGCGCTGACGCAGAACGGCCAACTCAACGCTGAGTTTCATTCTGCCCCTCCTTGCCGGCATGCACTTCGGCCCGAGTCGACGCGTGGCTGTCACGATGCTGTGTCCCTGACCGCCGGCTGCGCTCCGTTCCATGCCGGCTCTCGGGAAAAATCCTGATGCTGCTCGCCACTGCGTCTGCGATGTGTTCCTTGGCAATGACCCCGACCACTTCCATTGCGCCCTGTTCTTCGGGCCGCGTCACGACCACCGCCATGGTCGCGTGCTTCTGACGCAGCTTGCTAATCACGTCGAACGCCGCTTCGCCCGGCGCGACCACGATGAAATTGCGTTGAGCGAGTGCACCGAGCGTCACCGACGGATGGTCGTGCGAGATGGCCCGGCGCAATCCGGTGTTGATGCGAAGCACACCATCGATCCGGCCCGATCGCGTGACAACCACGTGGCGGAACGGGGGGCCATCCAGATTACCCAGAATGTCACGGAACAGTGTGTCGGCGTCCTGCACGAGCACGTCCGTCTCCATCACTTGCGCCGCGTTCTGGACGAGGAACATGTTGGCATGCAAAGCGTTCGGAATCACGTGACCGCGACGCACGAGCTTGAGCGTATAGATGCTTTCGCGGCAAAGCAGGCGCCGGGTCGCAAGGCTGACCGCAACGGCGATGATCATGGGCAGCACGATGTCGTAGTCGCGGGTCATCTCGAAGATCATCGCGACCGCCGTCATCGCCGCACCGGTTCCCCCGCCGACCATCGCCCCCATCCCGACCATCGCGAACGCTGGCGCGCTGACGGGCGCTGCGGGCAGTACGTCCTGGACGAATGCGGCAAACGCCGCTCCCAATGACGCGCCGATGAATAGCGACGGCGAGAAGACACCGCCAGAAGAGCCCGAGCCCAGGCTGATCGACGTAGCGAGGGTCTTGCAGAGCGCAAGCGCGATCAGGAACAGGCAGCCGCCGAGTTGTCCGTAAAGCAGCGCCTGAATCGTGGCATATCCCACACCTTCGACGTAGTAATGTCCGGCGAAGCGCATCAACAGATAGATCGTCACACCGACGAGCACCATCCCCGACGCGTGACGCGTATAGCGGCCCGGAATGCGCTCGAAGACATCCTCCGCAAAATGAAGGCCGTGGGTCAGCATTGCGGCGCCGGTACCCGTAACGATGCCGAGCGCAGCATACAGCAGGAGAGTCACCACGCTGCCCGGACGATCGGGAATCGCCCCCAGTTGGGCCGGCACCAGAAACGCCGGCGCACTGCCGAAGAACAACCGTCCGACGAAGGTTGCCGTGCCGGTTGCCAGCGCGACGGGAAGGAACGTGTTCACGCTGATTTCGGGCGTCATCAGCTCGGTCGCGAACAGGACACCGCCGATCGGCGTATTGAACGTCGCGGCGATCCCCGCACCCGCGCCCGCTGCCACGAGCGTGATGCGCTGGCCGGCGGTCATCCTGACCACCTGCCCCAGCGTCGAGCCGAGCGCCGAACCTATCTGGATGATCGGCCCCTCTCGACCGACCGCCGCGCCGGTGCCGATTGCGAACGCGGACGCCAGCGACTTCACGATCGCGACCACCGGGCGAATCACGCCGCGCTTGAAGTAGATCGCGTCCATTACCTCGGGCACGCCGTGCCCCTTCGCCTCCGGCGCAAAGGTACAGACGAGCCAGGTCACAACCAGGCCACCGATAACCGGCACGAGTATGACGAACGCCCCCCATACGGAAGTCGGCGTGAACTCGCTCGCGTTGTACGAGGCCGAAAACCGGCCGAGGAAAAAGGCGTTGTGCACGAAGCCAATCAAGCCGCGAAATGCCACGGCGCCGATTCCAGTGACGACGCCGACCACGATCCCCAGGCAGCTCAGGCGATACATGTCGATCGGCGGCGCGTCGTCTTCCGTTTGTGACGACCGTTGAATGCGACCGGTTTCCACGCGATGCGATGCGAGTTCTTCGGCCGCCCCGTCCTCTCGTCCTGCTGGTCCCGATGTCATGACGCCCGCCTGTGTGTCGATCCGTCAACTGGTCTCGTTCATGCGCCCCATCATCTCCGACGTCTCGCCGGCATCGAGCGCACTGCGCATGGCCAACGCAAGCACCACTACGCTCCAGGCGGCGACCAGCAGAATGTCCCAGCCGAATCCGATGACACCCAGGCCGCCGCCGATACCGCCCAGCCACGACAACAGCCACAACCCGCCGAACCACGGAAGCAACCATGCGATGTGCTTCCAGCCGAAGTCTCGCGCGCTACGGCGTAACACGACATGATGGTGAAGCGCGTAGAGGACGAAGCCGATCGCCACCAGCGAGAACAGGAAGTTGTTGGTCTTGAAGCCGGTCCAGTAGATGACGAGGTTGCTGCACACGAATGCGAGCGGCGCGATCAACCCGGCCCCGCTCATGCGGAACGGCCGCTGCAGTTCCGGCATGTTGCGTCGCAGGACGAGCAGCGCGATCGGCCCCAGCCCGTACGTGAGCACGGTGATCGACGTGATATAGCTCACCATCTGCTGCCACGCCGGGAACGGCATCAGGAACAGCACGCCGACAGCCCACATGATCAGTACGGCAACCCAGGGAATCCTGTTGGCATTCAACCGCGTCAGCATGCGCGGACCTGCGTCCAGCTCTCCTGACGCGAAGAGGATTCGCGAGCCGCCGGTGACGTACATCAAGCCGGTTCCCCCTGGCGAGATGTAGGCGTCGATGTAAAGCAGCGTGGCCATCCATCCCATGCCGAGGGTCGTTGCAAGCCCGGCGAACGGTCCCATTTCGCCCTTGAAGCTGAGGTTGTTCCAACCGGCGGCAAGATCGGCCGGCGCAAGCGCGTAGATGAACGCGACCTGCAGCAGGATGTAGATGACGGCGGCCAAGAGTACCGCGCCGATCACGGCCAGCGGGATATTTCGATGCGGATTGGCGCTTTCGCCGCCCAGGTCGATCGCCGTTCGAAAGCCCAGATAGCTGAAGACGATGCCAGCGGCCGGCAGCGCGGTGAACATGCCGGACAAATGGTAGCTGCCAGGTGCCGCCTGCATGACGCCCCAATGCGTACTCGCACCCAGCAAGCCGGCAATCGTCAGAAGCGGCACGAGTATCTTCCACCACGTAATGGTCGAGTTCACGCCCAACAGCCAGCGGATCACCATCAGGTTCAGCAATGCCATGACGCCGAGCAGGCCGGCGCATGCGATGAAGCCGGCAGCCGTCAGCAAGCCTGCGCTTCCAGGCTGGATGAACCACGGAAGATAGTTGTTCGCGTACGTGACGATCGCCTCCGCCTCGACCGCCGGAACCGGCACGTACGCAAGGAACAGGAGGCCACACCAGATGCGGCCCAGTCCAACGCCATGACTCGCATGGCTCATGTGCACCAGCGCTCCGCTGCGCGGAAACATCGCCGCGAGCTCGGCGAAACACAGTGCGATCAGCATGATGATGATCGCGCCGAGTACCCAGCTGCCGATGCTCAGCGGGCCGGCGATGCGCGATGCGTGATAGGCACCGAACAACCAGCCGGAACCGACCATGCTGGTCGTGCTGGCGAACAACAGCCCGATGATTCCGGCGTCACGCCGGAGCTTGCCTTCCAGATTGAGGCTCGAGGTCGTGCTCATATGCCGCTCCTTGCAAACGACCTCCCCCTGCTGCGTGTATGTTCGTTCTCCCGCCCTGCCCGTAATCGCGACGACGACAGGTATCGTCCGTTCCTGCGAATCCGCGCACGTTGCTGTCGCGCGTTCAGTTGATATCGGTGACGTCCTGGAAAGCCCAGCCGAACGACTGAATTTCCGATTTGTGCAAGGCCGCAACCTTGCGCAAGCAATCCGCCCCTTTTTCTGTCAGATGGATCTCCACTTGCCTTCGATCCTGTTCGCTCGTCTGGCGCCGGACGAGCCCGGCCGCTTCACAGCGTGTGACGAGCGCCACCGTGCCATGCGAGGACGCCTGCAGCCGCTCGGCAATCTCGCCTACTGTCGCCCACGAGCGGTCCGGAAACGCACAGGTGTGCAACATCAGCATGTATTGCAACGGCGTCAGCCCCTCGGCACGCAGGATTTCCTCCGAGAAACGCAGAAAACGCCGCAGCCGGTAGCGAAATTCGGATAGCTGCTCGAGGTCGTGTTTCGTGGCGCTTGCGCCAGCTTTTCGATTGCTTGCCGCCATCACGAACTCCGGGAACACCGGGAGTTTTCTGGAATCATGTCATCACGTGACCTAAAATATAGGCGCCCGTGACAGGTAGTGCAAAGTGCTTTCATCGGTCGCTGCCCTCGTCGCTGCGTGGATTGACCCCATCAACCTGAATCGGTGAGGAGAAGTGGACGGCATTTCGATACCGCTGCTGGTTGCCCTGGTCGCCGTACAGCCAGGTCATTCGATAAGCTCACATGCGGGAACGGCCAGCCACGTCGTTGTCCCCGCGCGGAATATACTGCATGCCGGCGATTCGCGGGCGTGGCCAAGTTTCATGCCGACCATCCACCGCCCGGCAGGAAGCCATTCGACGTCTACCCCGGTCTACATCCCCAGCGTGACGTATCACCCCGACGGTTGGGGCTCACGCTCCCGGCTGGCGGGCGAACGGTTCAAGTGGTAATCGATCGGCGCTATTTGGCCGGGCCATGTGTGCACTGAACATCGATACGTTCTGCAGCGCTGTGGTCGACGCCAACGCTTACGCGCCCTCCTTCATCGCCATGTATGACGCCCGCTTCGCGAAGCCACCGAAAGGCGGCTTCAATGCGCACCGGCCGCTACGAGACGACGCGGATCTGAATCAGGTTGATGACCCGGCGTTAGCGAGCCGCTGCCACGGCAGGCGAGAACCCGCCGCTCAACTCGCCCCGTAGATACTCCACCAGCGCGCGCACTGCGCTAGGCACGACCGGGCTGTAAGGGCGGATTGCGAAGATATGATCTCCGAACGCGCCTGACGGACGCCACGCGCCGAGCAGCGGCACGAGATGGCCCGCGTCGATGTCGCGCTGTGCGCTGAAATCCGGCAGCAACGCGATGCCGAGGCCACCGAGCGCCGCCTCCCGCATCGCTTCGCTGTTGTTCGCCGCGAAACAGCCGCGCACGGGCACGCTCACGCGTGCGCGCCGCCGGTCGCGCGGCTCGAAGCTCCATGCGGTCGGTTCGTTGCCGCGCAAATAGCACAGGCAGTCGTGTTCGGCGAGCGCATTCGGATGCTCGGGCGTGCCGCGTCGCGTCAGATACTCGCGGCTCGCGACGAGCAGCGAGCGCGTCTCGCAAAGCTTCCAGGCGACGTGCGTCTGCGGCGCGGTGGTCGTATGACGAATCGCGAGGTCGAAGCCTTCCTGCGACAGTGAAAACAGCCGGTCCGACAACTCCAGTTCGATGCGCACCCCAGGATATTGCTCGATGAAGGCCGGAAACAGCGGCACGATCCGCTGCCGGCCGAGCGCGACCGGCATTGTCACGCGCACGAGGCCGCGCGGCTCGCCGGCCAGATCCTTCACGCGAGCGAAGTTCATCTCGATGGTTTCGTATGCCTCGCGCGTGCTGTCGACGAGCGTCTGCCCTGCCTCCGTGAGCCGCACGCTGCGCGTTGTCCGCCGCACGAGCGGCACGCCCGCCGCCCCCTCGAGATCGGCGATGCGCTGGCTCATGGCCGCCTTGCTGATGCCGAGCCGCTGGGCCGCAGCAGTAAAGCTTCCGGTCACGGCGAGCACCGTCAGGGAATGAATGTGCGGCAAAAGGGTTTGGCTATTTTGAGAATTCATCGTTTGATTATTCAGAATTCTGAACAGTGAATCAATTGTAGCGGCCTTCTCCAGCCGCCGTCATTTGCCTAGACTGGAGCCTTCTCAATCAGGATCACGGATCAGGAGACGACTTGATGACCACCGTTCCCGCCTTCACCTCGTCCGACGACGTCGGCCACTACATCGACGGCGCCCGGGTGTCGGGAGCCAGCGGCCGCTTCCAGGACGTATTCAATCCGGCAGCCGGCAAGGCCGCCCGCCGTGTCGCGCTCGCCGACGACAACGAGGTCGCTCAGGCGGTCGCCGCCGCACAAGCCGCCTTCCCGGCGTGGTCCGAGACGCCGCCGATCCGCCGCGCGCGCGTGATGCACCGCTTCCTGCAACTGATTAACGAGCATCGCGACACGCTTGCCGCAATCATTACCGCCGAACACGGCAAGGTGTTCTCCGACGCGCAGGGCGAAGTCGCGCGCGGCATCGACATCATCGAATTCGCCGCCGGCGTGCCGCAACTGCTCAAGGGCAACTTCACCGATCAGGTCAGCACCGGCATCGACAACTGGACGATGCGCCAGCCGCTGGGCGTCGTCGCAGGCATCACGCCGTTCAACTTCCCGTGCATGGTGCCGTGCTGGATGTTTCCGGTGGCACTCGCAACGGGCAATACGTTCGTGCTGAAGCCGAGCGAGCGCGATCCGTCGGCGGCACTGTTCATCGCCGATTTGCTGACCGAGGCGGGCCTGCCCAAGGGTGTCTTCAACGTCGTTCAAGGCGGCAAGAACGCGGTCGACGCGCTCATCGATCATCCGGACGTGCAAGCGGTCAGCTTCGTTGGCTCGACGCCGATCGCGCACTACGTACACCAGCGCGCATCGCAAAACGGCAAGCGCGCGCAAGCGCTCGGCGGTGCGAAGAACCATATGGTCGTGATGCCCGACGCGAACCTCGATCAAGCGGTCGACGGACTGATCGGCGCCGCCTATGGCTCGGCCGGCGAGCGCTGCATGGCGATCAGCGTCGCAGTGCTGGTCGGCGACATCGGCGACCGCATCGTCGAGAAGCTCGCACAGCGCGCGAAAACGCTCGTCATCGGCGATGGCATGTCGCCGGAAGTCGAAATGGGCCCGATCGTCACGGGTGAGGCGCTGAAGCGGATCGAAGGCTATATCGACATCGGTGTGCAGGAAGGCGCGAAGCTCGTCGTCGACGGCCGCGGCCTGAAGGTGCCTGGCCGCGAGGAAGGCTTCTTCACCGGCGGCACGCTGTTCGACAACGTGACGACCGATATGCGCATCTACAAGGAAGAAATCTTCGGGCCGGTGCTCGCATGCGTGCGCGTGAAGGATTTCGCCGAAGCCGTGAATCTGATCAATGCGCACGAGTTTGGCAACGGCGTCGCGTGCTACACGAGCGACGGCGGCATCGCGCGAGAATTTGCGCGCCGCATCCAGGTCGGCATGGTCGGCATCAACGTGCCGATCCCCGTGCCGATGGCATGGCATGGATTCGGCGGCTGGAAGAAGAGCCTGTTCGGCGACATGCATGCATACGGCGAAGAAGGCGTGCGCTTCTACACGAAGCAAAAGTCGATCATGCAGCGCTGGTCGTCGAGCATCGGCAAGGGTGCTGAATTCGCAATGCCGACCGCAAAATAAGCGCGGTGGATTGGCGGGTTCCTCGATCCGGCAATACCCGTGAGGAGGGCCTACTCGTCGTCCCGAGCGGGCTCCGTCGCGAGAGTTCGGGTTGGGTGCGGCGTCCGGATGGATGTCGCATTTTTTTGCGTATCGTCCGTCGCGGTAGAACGCGATGGACTGCTGCAAACTATCGTCGAGCACGGTCTGAGGGGGGCAAGAGCCCAAGCATGCCAGCACGCGAACGGTGCGTAGCTGGCCGCAGGCTTCGAGGCGACGTGCAGCACGAAGCCGCGTGCCTTCAGGCACCCTTCGATATCTCTTTGCATCTTCACCGCGAACGGATGCGGCGCGGGCGTTCGCACGCACGCCGCCCCGATCCTGGCTCGACTTACAGCGCCCGCACGATGCCGCCGTCGACGCGAATGTTCTGCCCGGTGATGTAGCCGGCGCCTTCGGACAGCAGGAACGTCACCGTTTGCGCGATCTCCTGCGTCTTGCCGAAACGGCCGACCGGAATGCGGGCAACGATTTCGGGCGTTTCCGGCCAGCTGTCGATGAAGCCCGGCAGCACCGAGTTGATCCGGATGTTGTCCTTCGCATAACGATCCGCGTACAGGCGCGTGAAGGAACTGAGCGCCGAGCGCAGCGCGGACGACACCGGCATGGCCTGCTCGGGCGCATCGGCCGCGAAACTCGAAATGTTGACCACCGCACCGCCGCCCTGCTTCAGGAAGACCGGCGTCACGCGGCGCAGCACGCGCACGACGTTGAGCACGATCAGATCGAGCCCTTCGTGCCACTTGTTGTCTTCGAGGGAGAGCAAGTCGCCCTTCGGCGGATGCCCGGTGTTGTTGACGACCGCGTCGATGCGGCCATACTTCGCGAGCGTCTCGTTGACGAAGCGCTCGATGTCGGCATCTTCGGTGACCGACCCCGCGATGCCGAAACCGCCGAGTTCCTTCGCCAGTTCGGCGGCACTGCCGGACGGCGACATCAGCGCGACGCGATAGCCGTTGCTGGCGAGATCCCGAGCGATCGCAGCACCCATGCCCTTGCCCGCCGCCGTCACTAAAGCCACTTTCTCTACAGTCATGCTGTTCTCCAGGATAGGTCGGCGGAACGCCGTATTCGATCTCGACATCAATCTATACGAGCACTCTAGGACTCTATAATGCAATTGTCGAACGATGATTTCTTCAGTCACCCTGTAGAATTTCTACTGCATGAAGGCTCTTTTGCGTACCCGCCGGTTTCCTCCGCTCAATGCGCTTCGCGCGTTCGAAGCGTCGGCGCGCCACCTCAATTTCCGGCTGGCCGCCGATGAACTCGGCGTGACCCAGGGTGCTGTCGCGCAGCAGGTCAGGCATCTTGAAAACGCTGTGGACGTTCAGCTCTTTCGGCGCTTGCCGCGAGGGCTCGCGCTGACACGCGACGGGCTCGAGTATTTCTCGTCGGTTCAGCGCGCGCTGCAGATCATCGCCGACGCAACGGAAGCGCTGGGCCAGCGCGCGACGATTCTCACCGTCAGCACGACGCCGTCGTTCGCGTCGAAGTGGCTGATTCCCCGATTGTCGGACTTCAGCAGACTGCATCCCGACATCGAGGTTCGCGTCATCGCCGACGAACGGCTCGCGACGTTCAAGGCCGATGGCGTCGACATCGCGATTCGACTGTGCAAGCCGCCGTTCCCGCCCGGTTTGACCGGCGAGTTGCTGTTTCCGCTCGATATCTTCGCCGTCGGCAGCCCGAAATTGCTCGATGGCAACCCGCCGATCCGGAAGCCCGCCGACCTGTCGAAACACGTGCTGCTGCACGACGCTCACGATCTGTGGCCCGAATTCATCCACAAGCTCGACGGAAAAGTTCGGGCCGATCCGACCAAAGGGCCGCGGTTCAGTCAGACCCTGCTCGCCATCGACGCCGCAGCCGCGGGGCAAGGCATCGCGCTGACCAGCGAGCCGCTGGTCGAGCGCGATATCGCGGATGGCCGGCTACGGCGCGCCTTCGACTTTTCCTTCCCGATGACGCTCGGGTTCCACGTTGTCTTTCCGCAAGCGAACGCACATTCGGAAGCGCTCGAGGCCATGCGCGACTGGTTGTTTGCGCAGTACGGAAACGCACGCTGATACGGCGATTCAACGCGCGTAAGGCGCTGCCGCGCCCAGATTCCCCGCCCTGGCTCCGATCGCCACTCGTTCGGCGATACCTGCGGAGACGGCCTCAGGCGGGTTTTTCGACGCCGTCGCCATCACCGCCAACGGCCCTGCCCGCCCCCGTCACCGTGCCGTCGGCCTCGTCGATCCGCAGCAACCGGCCCGCGTTGGCAATCACGATGAACGTGCCAATGTTGTGCAGGATCGCGGCCCAGACCGCACCGAGCACGCCGGTCGCGGCCAGCGCGATCACCGCGAGCGTCCATGCGAGCCCGATCGCCGCATTGGTCGTCGCCGTGTGCCGGCAGTGCCGGCCGAGGCGGATGCAGGTCGCAATCCGCTTCAGATCGTCGCCGAGCAGCACGACGTCGGCCGACGCGATCGCGATGTCGACGCCGCGCTCGCCCATCGCGATGCTGGTCGAGCCTGCCTTGATCGCCAGCACGTCGTTCAGCCCGTCGCCGACGACGAGCGGATGCCGGCCGGCGCCAATCTGGTGCATCACGTAATCGAGCTTGTCGTGCGGCAGCGCCTGCGCGACCACGGTCTCGATGCCGGTCTCGGCCGCGACCTTGCGCGCCACCGGCTCGCGGTCGCCGGTGAGCAACGTCTGCCGCGCGAGGCCCAGCGTCCGCAGCTCGGCAAGCGCCTCGTGCGCGTCGGGCCGCAGCGTGTCGGAGAACCCGAACCACGCGAGCAGCCGTCCGTCGAGCATGAGGCCGACAAGCGGCCCGTCGAAGCCGTCGGGAGGTGGCGGCAACGCGCCGGCATGGTCCGCGAGCAGCGCGGGCCGGCCGAGTACTGCGGTGCCGTCGGGTGTCTCGGCGACGACACCGAGTCCGCGCAATTCCCGCGTGCGTTCGAACGGCGCAACGGCGGCACTGGCAAGGCCGGACGCGACGGCATCGCGCACCAGCGCGCGGCTGGCCGGGTGCGCGCTGCCTTCGCCGAGCCGGGCGGCCAGCGCGCGGGCATGCGCTCCGTCGATGCCGGGTTGCAGCCACACCTGCCGGACCTGCAATTCTCCGCGCGTGAGCGTGCCGGTTTTGTCGATCACGAGCGAGTCGACCTCGGCGATCTTGTCGAGGAACGCCGCATTGCGAAACAGGATGCCGTGCCGCGCGCCCACCGCAATCCCGGCGATGGCCGTGGACGGCGCGGCGAGCACCAGCGCGCACGGACACGCGGCCACGATGACCGCGAGCATCGCCGACGCATTCGCGGACGTGAACCAGACGATCGCGGCGATCAGCAGCACGAGCGCGAGATAGGCGCCCATGTGCCGCTCGAGCACCTGCGTGACGGGCGGTTTCGCCCGTTCCGCCTGCTGCATCAGTGCGATGATCTTGCCGAGCGCCGAATCCTTGCCGGTGTGCGTGACCTCGATGCGCAGCACGCCGTTCAGATTCAGCGCACCGCCATACACGGCGCTGCCTTCGTCGACGTCGTGCGGCACGGATTCGCCGGTGATCGGGGCATTGTCGACGCTCGATGCGCCCGCTACCACGATGCCGTCGACCGGAATGCGCGCGCCCGCCACCACTTCGATCCGGTCGCCGGCATGAAGCGCGTCATACGCGACTTCGGTGACGCTGCCGTCCGTTCCGATGCGGCGTACGCGACCGGCCGTCAGTTGGCCGAGCGCGCGGATGGCTTCCTGCGAGCCCAGCACGCTGCGCTCTTCGAGCGCATGCCCGAACGTCATCACGATCGGCAGCAGCGCGGCCGTGGTCATATCGCCGATCGCCCACGCGGCCAGCATCGCGAGCGCGATCAGCCGGTCGGTCACGCCGTGCAGGCTCGGCGCACGCAGGCTGTGCCACGCGCTCGCAAAGACGGGCCCCGCGACGATCAGCGATGCGAGCGCGGCCAGCATCTGCGCGAGGGTGTCGTCGCCGGATGCCAGCGTGCGCCACGCGAACGACAGCACGAGCAGCCCGCCCGCGAGCAGCGCCAGCGCGATCTGTCGCGTGATCGTGCGGCGTTCGTCGGTGGACAGCGCGTATACCGTCGGGGCGTCCGGCTTCCCGGCCGGTTCGGCGAGCATCTTCATCGGGCATTCCCGGGCAGGATCAGGTTAGAGGTGTCGCGCGGATCGATCGTCGTCACGCGCCCTGCCTTTGCCAGCACGCGCTGCACGCGATCGCGATAGAGCCGTGCCAGCAGCCCCGGATCGCCGTTCTCGCGCAGCGTTGCGTCGAGTTGCCGGATTTCCAGCGTGTCGGTCTGTGCGGTCGCGACGCGCTCGGTGGCGCGCGCCTGCGCTTCCTGGACGATCCGATCGGCATCCTGCTGCGCGTCCTGCCGCCGCTGCTCGGCGGCGGTGCGTGCTTCGGCGATGGTCCGCTCGGCGATCTGCTCGGGCCGTGCGACCAGGATCGCATCGAGATCGCGGGCCGCCGCGACCTCGACGGCCGACGCGGACACGATCCGCTCGAGGGCCGCGTCGAGGCGGTCCTGCTGCAATACATACGCGTACGGATCGCTGACCCGGTAATAGAGAACCGCGCTCAACGCGACGGCGCCGCCGTCGCCCGTCAGCACATAGCCGGAGCCGGCGAGCGCGTCGGGCAGCCGCGCGACACCCGCCGCGGACGAGGCGAGCGCCCGCGGATCGCGGTCGAGCGAACGGATCTTCTGTTCGAGCACGCGCGCGGCGCCCGGCACGAGCCGCACCGACTCGAACGGCCGCGGCCATGCGATCACGAGCCCGGCGTCCTGGGTGCGCACGAGCGCGCCAAAGCGCATCACGACCGCGCGGCTGTCGGCCGGAATCCGCCGGATGTTCGAACTGGCCCACGCGCACGCGGCCAGCACCGCGAGTGCGGCAATGAACCAGAACGACAGGCGCACGGCCTGGGCGCCGGGCCCGAGCGGCGGTGCAGGCTGCGCGCTCATCGTGCGGCCTTGTGCGGCTTCGGCTCGGGCGTGTTTTGCCCGCCCGCGTCGGTCGGCCCTTGCACGAGCACGCGGAACGGCGCGGCATCGGTGCGCAGGATCAGGTTGGTATTGGTGCCGACCACCGCGTTCAGCGTGTCTAGCGAACGCAGCATCGTGTACAGATGCGGATTGCCCGCATAGCTCTTGCCGTAGATGTCGGCCGCATCCTTGCGTGATTGCGCCTCGATGTCGGCCGCCTTGACGTTCGCGTCGGCGATCGCGATGCGAGCGTCGCGCTCGGCGTCCGAGCGGATCTGCGCAGCTTCGCGATTGCCGTCCGCGGTGCGCTGCGCCGCCACGGTCTCGCGCTCCGCGCTCATCCGGTCGACGGTCGCGGCGAGCGTGACCGCCGGCAGCGTGAGCCGTTCGAGCCCGACCTGCGCGACGCGCACGCCATAGGTCGCATAGAGCTGCGCGTCGATTTGCCGGCGCAGCGTGTCCTCGAATTCGCCGATCTTCACCTGCGCCGGATCGGTATTCACGAGCGATGCGAGGTCGTACCCGGCGGACGTCGTCTGCAATGCGGACCCGACGAGCGAGCGAATCTGCCGGGCTGCTTCATCGGGCTCGTTGCCGACCGCGCGCATGAAGCGCCCGATGTCGCGTGAATCGGCCGGCACGCGCCATGCGACGTAGGCCTCGACGATGATGCGCAGTCCATCACGGGTGCCGACGTCCTGCAGGCCGCTCGACGTCGTGTGCAGCCGCAGGTCGACGGGCGTCACCGCGTCGATCGGCGCAGGCAGGCGCCACGCCAGCCCCGGTTCGAGCAGCACGCGCACGGGACGCCCGAAACGCGTGACGACCGATGCCTCGCCGGCACGCACCTGCACGAAGCTCGCGACCGCGAGCGCGACGAGCACGCACAGCACCGCGACGGCGACGCGCAGCCGGAATGCGCCGGGCGGCTGCGGTGCGCCGTGATGCGCGTGGTGGTCGTGGCCATGGCCGTGGTGCGCATGATCATGCGCGTGCGAATGAAACAGACTCACGATGTCGTCCCGGGTGCGGCGTCGTCCGCGTGCGGTGCGGCGGCATGTGCTGCCGCCGTGTTGCGCCGCCCGCGCGGACCTTGCCGCGACATGTCAATGGATGCCGGCCAGATCGCCGGCGGGAGTGTTGCGCAGGTCGACGGTGGCCCGCGTGCCGTCGGCCAGCCGGTCGTCGATGATCGTCATGCGCGCATTGCGCAGGCCGTGCTGCAGTTTGTTCAGGTAATACTCGAACGGAAACGCGGGACCGCCGAGCCGGTACGCCACCAGGTCGGCATCGAAATCGATCCGCTGCACGCGCGCCGACGACAGCGTGTCGCCCGCCTGCGCTTCGGCTTGCGCGATCCGCACGAGCGCCTGCTGCTGCGCGTTGCCGAGCAGGCCGGCCGCGAAGCCGCGTGCCTGAGCGACGCTGCCCTGCGCGCGGATCTGCGCGGCCTGGACGTCGTGGAACGCGGCGGCCGCACCGGTCGGCGGATGCACGCTTTCGATCACGACCGCGACCACGTCGACGCCGCTTTGCAGCCGGTCGAGCTGCTGCTGGATCGCCCACTTCAATTGTTCGGCCATGGCGGCCTGATTCGTTTCGAGCAGCGATTCGAGCGTATGCGAAGCGAGGTAATGAACCAGCTCGCGATTGGCGCTCACGCGCACCGTGCTTTCCGGGTCGCTCGTCCGGTAGAGCGCCGCACGGGCATCGGCATCGGTCGGGCCGAGACGGTAGTCGACCCGCACGTCGGCGTTGACGATCTGGAAATTCTGCCGGTCGCCGTTCGCGCCGGCGATCACCTGGGTGGTTTCCCATGGGTGCGCCACGTCCCAGAGGCGGTCGAGCCGCTCGGGAGTCGGGCCGTCGGCGGGCGCGGCACGCGTGTCGGCCGTATCGTCGCTCGCACTGCCGGCGATCGCGACCTGATGCACGGCGCCATTGTCGACAATGCGCGCGCGCCCGAACGGCCAGGGCAAGCCGACGTGCAGGCCGGGCTGCCAGACCGCGACCGGCGCGCCGAACCGTTCATATACCGCGCGCTGCTCCGGGTTCAGCACGACGACCGCGGTGAGCAGCCACGCGCACGCCACGGTCGCGCCGAGCGCGCCGGGCAGCAGCCTCACGAAGCTGCGCCAGCCCCAGCTTTGCCGCAGGTCGATGCCGTAGCGGTCGCGCAATTCGGCGTCGAGCGACGCCAGCGGCGACGGGCGACGGCTCAGCAGGCCCGCGATCGCGCTGGTCGGGACGGCGGCGCCGCGCGGCACGTCGAACCAGGACAGCACGCCGCGCACGGCCAGTTCTGCCCCGACGAGCGCGTTGAGCAGCGCGACGGCATGGACGAGGCCGTCCGCCGCGCGGTGCAGGAACACGAACCATGCGGCGGCCAGCGCGCCCGCGAGCGCAGTGACAAGCGCCATGCGCAGCATCGGGGTGAGCGACGCGGAAACCGTGGATGTGCCGGCTGTCGCCGCATGATGGCGTTCGGCGACGAGCGTGAGAAAGGCAAGGACAATGCATGCGGCACCAGCCGCGACCGTGGGTTCGGGCGCGGCCATCGCGCGGACCAGCACGACCGGCGCCGGCGGCAGCCACGCGAGCGCGGCAATCGCGGCGGACAGCACGGCGCCCGCGGTGACAGCCACCGGCCGCCAGTCGATCGCCGCGGCGATCGCCGGCCACGGGTTGTCGTATTGCTCGGGCTCCTGCTTGCGGCGGAACGCGCTGCGAAGCCAGTCGGCGAGCAGGCCGGCGGCCAGCCCCTGCGGCGGGTGGCGACGCGCGCGCTCGGCGAGTAGCACGCCAAGCGCGACGACGAGCACGTTGCACCATGCGCTCGCAAGCGGTGCGCACCAGCGCAGGTCGACCGGCAGCAGATCGACGACGCTCAGCGTCGCGAGCGCAGCGCCCAGCAATGCGGCGGCCCCTGCAACCGGTGCGAGTGCATCGCGGCCGGCCCGGCTGTCGGGAATGTCGTCGTTGCCGTGCGCCTGTTGCCCCATCGGGGTTCCTTACGTATTCATTACAGGATGCGCGGCAGCCCGCGCGGAATTCTGCGAGCGGCAATGTATCGCGGTGGACGATGAAACTCAAGGCGACCGGCGCGATTGCGGACAATTTGCGGGTAATCGCAGCCGGACGGACAAACCGTGCGCGCGTCATCCGTTGAAACGGAGCGCACCCTGTCCGGCTGAAACGATGGAATCCGCGGTCGCAACAACAGCGTGGCACGCAGGCCGCATTCCCGCCGCGCCGGACGGAAAACCGTGCCGGTTGCCACAACGCACGTCACGAATCCATACTGCGTCCACCGGCAACACACGCCCTTCCCGATGCACCACCGCCCCGACGATATCCGCCGCCTGCTCCTGAACGTACCGGCGCTCAGCCTGAATCGCCCGGGCCCGGCGGAATCGTTCCTGCGCGGCGTCGTCGACACGGGCGCCGAACTCGCTCACGTGTTGCGCGACTATCCGCAGGTCCGCTACCAGCCGCTCGACTTTCACTACGTTTGCCGGCAAAGCCTGTCCGCGCTGAGCGACGCGCTGCTGATCGACCTGACGCACGACCTGCAGCATGGATGGCCCGGTGCGCAATGGGCCGCGCTGTTGATCGCGCTGTCCGGCGACGCGCGCTATCTGCCGCATCTCGACGCCGTTCGATCCGATCGCGGCGTCGCCTGGACCGCCGAGCTCGCGGAAGCGGCCGTGAGCCCCGACGCGCGAGCGTCGACATGCCACTGCTGCCGCTTGATCGTCGAACTTCGCGAGCAGCTCGCGTCGATGCCGCGCGTCGGCGTACGGTTGCGACTGCAACCTTCGGCGGACGTCCTCTTCGCCCGGGCGGCGGCCGTGCGTGTCGCGTATCGCAGCGGGAATGTCGACATGGCGATCGAGATCGCCCGTCGCGCAGCCGACGCGGATCGCTGAGCGCAATCCCCCGGCACGAAAGCGCACGCCGTGCCTGCGCCGCTGCGACGCGCGCCGATTCCGCGCGATTTTGCACAGGACCTTTCCTGTGCGGCGCCTTAATCGCCCGTCGCACGATCTCCAATAATGGCTGCTCGATCCGCCGGCCGAGCGCGCCGACGCGCCCCATCGGCGATCGACGCCAGACCAACGATAAAAAATCCTATGCATTCCTACAAAACTAACCGACCCGCCAACACCGCCGCGACGCACTCCGCCCGCCGCGGCCGGCTCGCATCGGGCAAGACCGCGGGGACGGTCATTGCCGCCTGCATCGCCCCGTTCATGCCCGGCATCGCACAGGCACAAAGCAGCGTCACGCTGTACGGCCTGCTCGACACGTCGATCACCTATGCGACCAACCAGCGCACGCAAGGCGCCGGTTCGCCCGGCAGCGGCAGCGTCGCGATGACGAGCGGCGCATTGAACGCATCGCGCTGGGGTGTGCGCGGCCGCGAGGATCTCGGTGGCGGCACGGCCGCGGTCTTCGCGCTCGAAAGCGGTTTCTCGGGGACGACCGGCAAGCTGTCGCAGAAAGGCGTCGACCTGTTCGGTCGTCAGGCGTGGATCGGCGTCAGCTCGCGCACGGCCGGCACGCTGACGTTCGGCCGCCAGTACGACGAGATCCTCGAGTTCGTGACGCCGCTCGGCGCGGCGGGACCCGGCTGGGGCGGCAATCTCGCGGTGCACCCGTACGACAATGACGACTCGAACCGCAACCTGCGCATTAACAACGCGGTGAAGTACACGAGTCCGACCTATCGCGGGCTGACGTTCGGCGCGATGTTCGGGTTCTCGAACAAGGCCGGCGAGTTTTCGAACAACGCCGTCTGGAGTGCCGGGCTCGGCTATGCCAACGGGCCGGTGAAGTTCGGCGCCGGCTACCTGAAGATCAGCCGCGATCGCAACGCGCCGAACCCGGACGGCGCGCTCAGCACGGTCGACGGGTCGGCGACGATCACGGGCGGCAACCAGCAGATCTGGTCGGTTGCCGGACGCTACGTGTTCGGCCTGCACTCGGTTGGCGCCGCCTGGTCGCGCTCGACGACCGACGGCGTGACCGGCGTGCTGCAGGGCGCCGGCATCACACCGCTGAAGGGCGAATCGCTCGTCTTCGACAACTTCACGGTCGACGGCCGCTTCGTCGTCACGCCGGCGTTCAGCCTGGCCGCCGCGTACACGTACACGATGGGGCGTTTCGACAGCCGCACGGGCCAGACGCGTCCGAAATGGAACCATGTCGTCGCGCAGGCCGACTACGCATTCTCGAAACGCACGGATGCGTATCTGGAAGGCGTCTATCAAAGCGTGAGCGGCGGCAACGGCAATCCGGCGTTCAACGCGACCGTCTGGACGATGACGCCTTCCGCCAACAGCAACCAGCTCGTCGTCGCGCTGGGGTTGCGCCACAAGTTCTGAAGGCTGCGTCGCTTCGCGCGCGGGCCCGCGTTTTAAGCCTCGCTTAATCGTCGCTGCCTACGCTGAAAGAGCCGCGCGCAGGCGCGGCCGTTTCGCTGCGATGCGCGTTCGCCCCCCGCGCGAAACCGGCAAGCCGGCGTGACACGCCCGCGATGCGGGCGCGGCGGCGCATGCTTGCCGCGCGCCGCGCGCACCCCGTGCGCGGCGCCTTTCGACGATGGCGGAGCCTGTCATGAACACGCCTTCCCTGCCGCTTGAACCCATCGACACGCACCGGCGCACGTTGCTCATCGCGACGACCGTCACCGGCGGTATCGGCTGCATCGCGACCGCGATTCCGTTCGTCGATTCGCTGTCGCCGCCGGCAAGCGCACTGGCGGCCGGCGCGCCGGTCACCGTCGATATCGGCGGGCTCGCCGAAGGCGCGATGATGACGGTCGGCTGGCGCGGCAAACCGGTCTTCATCGTCAACCGGACGGCGGCGATGCTCGACGCCGTTACGAAAGCCACGCCGATGGTCGCGGATCCGGACTCGCTGCATCCGTTCTCGATGCCGTTGCCCGACTACTGCCGCAACCCGTTCCGCGCGCGGGCCGACCGCCGCAATCTGCTGGTGGTCGTCGGCGTCTGCACGCATCTGGGCTGCACGCCGATTCCGCGCTTCCAGCCGGGCGCGCAGCCGAACCTGCCCGACGACTGGCCCGGCGGGTTCCTGTGCCCGTGTCACGGTTCGACCTACGATCTCGCGGGACGCGTGTTCCGCGACAAGCCCGCACCGCAGAACCTCGACGTACCGCGTTATCTGTTCACGTCGCACACCGGACTCGTGATCGGCCGGGACGAACACGGCGACGCGTAACCCGTCACGAGCCCGAGCGCGCATTCCGTGCCGCTCGCGCGAGCAAGAACGCGTCCTGCGCTTCCCTGCCCCGAATAAACGGAGAAACTAGTCACGCTGTGACATTTTTCCTAAGCTAATTGCAGCGGCGCCATATTCCGGTGTTCCGGCCACGACAATCTTTCATATGGCGCATCGCCGGCTTACGAAAACACTCGCATCGCTGACGGAAAGCCGGCACTTTCGCGCCAGTCGCGACCGGATACGTGACGTGGCCGTTTGCACGCACGACGCTTTCCACGCAGTCAACCGCAGGAGACACACAATGAGCAAAATGAACCGATTTGCGGTCGTGGCAACCTTCGCGCTGCTGGCGGGTTGCCACCATGCGGCGAAAACGCCCGAGAACGCGGGAATGACGCCGCCGCCCTCGAGCCAGGCAGTGGCCACGGTCACGGCCGACGATCTCGACAATCCGAACAGCCCGCTCGCGAAGCGCAGCGTCTATTTCGATTTCGACAGCTACTCGGTGAAGCCGGAATACGAATCGCTGCTGCAGGCACACGCGAACTACCTGCGCAGTCATCCGGCGCGCCATGTGCTGATCCAGGGCAACACCGACGAACGCGGTACGTCCGAATACAACCTCGCGCTTGGCGAACGCCGTTCGCAAGCCGTGATGAGCGCGCTCGAAACGCTGGGCGTGCCGGGCTCGCAGCTGGAGGCCGTCAGCCTCGGCAAGGAAAAGCCGGTCGCGCTCGGTCACGACGAAGCATCGTGGGCGCAGAACCGCCGCGCCGATCTCGTCTATCGTTGATCGGATGCCGCCGCAACGGCGGCATCGTCTTCACGCATTACCCGCAGTGCAGCGACATCGCCGGGGCGAACCGCCCGCCCCGGCCGTCTGCCGCTGCGCGATCCGGATGCCTGCGGGATCGGTGCGGAACACGGCGGGAAGTGCCGCGGCCGGCGGCGAGATGCGACGATAGATCCAGAACGGAGGTGTCGCGCGGGCTTGTGCATTGCGGGGCGTCGGTCGCCGCAAGTCGGGTAGGACGGGCTGCGATCCGCTGGAGACGGGTCATCTCGTGACAGGACTATCGACCCGCGCCGCGCCGACTGCAAACGATGCGGATCGCTATGCGGGGCCGTCGCGCGCCGGCTCGCCGTTATCCGCCCGCTTCGCGCGTTCGAGCCGCCGATGCAGCCAGTGCGACATTACCGCCGACGTGACGAACGAATCGAGTATGGCGACGCCGTCGATGCCGCCGATCTCGTCCATGCCCAGCAGGAAGGCCTTCAGCAGCGCATAGCCGGTCATCGCGCTCGCGCCGACGATCACCCCGAGCAGCAAGAACCCGCGTCGCCGGATGCGCGTGCCGATCGCCCCCATGATGCCGCCCGCAACGATCGCCGGCAGGACATAGCCGAACAGGAACGACGCGACGAAGATCAGCGGCACCATGCCTGCGCAAAGCTTCAGCGTGTCCCATTGCGGGCCGTTGATCACGGACCACGCAACCAGCATCACGAGCGGCCATACGAGCGCGGCCACCAGCGGAGCACCGACGGCGAACGACACGCAGCCGAACACGACAGGCGCGGATAGACGTGACGATTTGCGCGGCGGGCGCTCGAGCGTGGCACTCATGGTTTCTGTCGTCGGAATCGGAATGGCGGCGTGCCGGAGTGTACCAAGCCGGCGCAGCACGCATCCGATCCGGCCCCGCGCGACGATAGGCAAAAAGCATGGAATAAACCGCCCGCCCGGATCGTCATCGCGCGGTCGCACGGCTCGAGCGAATCCGCTCGCCATGCGGCGCGTGCACTGCACGGAGATTGAAATGAAATCGGCGAGATTGGCCGCGGTGGCGATTGCGGCGCTGACGCTGCTGCGGTCGGCGGGATGTACATCGCCGGACTGCGGCACTTCGCGGGGTCCGGCATGAGCCGGTACGGCGGCGGCAGTTCGAGCGGCGGAGGCGGCGGCTACCGAAACGCCACCGGACAATCGCAGACGGAGCGCCCCGCGCAGGCACGGCCGGAAACCGGCCGCATCGCGCGCGACGCCCCGCCCTTCGTGACGGCTTAACGCATGGCCTTCACGTCCGCCGGCGTGACGCTGGCGGGCTGGCCGCCCCACGTCGCGCGCAGGTAATTCGCGAGCTGCGCGAGTTCGTCGTCGCTTAGCGTGTGCGCGAAACCCGGCATCGGCTGCAGGTTTTCAAGACCGGCGAACTTCTGCTCGTCGATGCCGTCGAGCATCGCGACCAGCAGGTTGCGCGAGTCGGCCTGACGCAGCGTCGAATTGCCGTTCATCGGCACCGCGACGTGCGGCTTGCCTTCGCCGTTGAAGCCGTGGCAGCCCGCGCACACCGCGAGATACACCGAGCGGCCGGCCGCGAGCTGCTGCGCGTCGGCCGACACCGGCTTCACCGGCTGCGGCGCCGGTGGCGTATCGCCGAGCAGGTACACGGACAGCGCACGCAAGTCGCCCTGCGTCATGTATTGCGTGCTCAGGTGCACGACCGGATACATTTCGCCGAACGCCGAGCCTTGCGGCGCGATGCCGACGCCGAAGAACGTCTGCAGGTCGGTGCCCGTCCAGCCGCGCGCGGCGAGGCCGGCCGGCGTGATGTCGGGCGCGGCCACGCGGCCGAGCGCGGCGCCCGCGAACGGTTTCGCGCCGTCGAGCTGGCCGGTGAACGCGCGCGGCGTGTGGCATTCCGCGCAGTGGCCGAGCGCACCCGCGAGATAGCGGCCGCGCTGCCAGTCGGCGGATTGCCCGCTCGACGCGTCGGGCAGGCTGTCTTTCAGGAACACCATGTCCCAGAACACCATGCCGAAGCGCAGGTTGTACGGGAACTTCAGATCGTGCTTGCGGTTTTCCTGCGCAACCGGCTTCACCGTCTGCAGGTACGCGTACATCGCGTCGGTATCGGCGCGCGTGAGCTGCCGGTACGACGTGTACGGCATCGACGGATACAGCCGCTTGCCCGGCGCCTTGCCGTCGTGCAGCGCGGCGTAGAACTCGTCCGCGCTCCAGTTGCCGATTCCATGATCCTTGTCAGGCGTGATGTTCGAGCCGTAGAACGTGCCGAACGGCGATTCGAGCGGTGCGCCGCCGGCGAACGGCGCGCCGTCCCTGGCGGTGTGGCACGCCGCGCAGTCGGCGGCTTTCACGAGATAGCGGCCTCGCGCGACCTGGTCGGCGCCCGGCGCGCCGGACGCCGCGCTCGATACCGGCGCGTCATGGCCGCCGCAGGCGGCGAGCAGCAGCGCGCAGGCGGCCGCGATCGCGGGCAAGCCCGCGGCCCGTGCGACACGATGGGCGAATGTGCGTTTCATGCGGCGTCCTTCACGAGTCCCGGCGTCGTCAAAATCACGTCCTTCACGGCTTCGTAATAGCGGACGTAACCCGTGCAGCGGCAGATGTGCGCGTTCAGCGCATCGGTAATCGTGTACTCGACATCGGCCTTCGCGATCGGCTCGCGCTTCAGACGCTCGATCAGCACGGTCGCCGCGTTGACGAAGCCCGGCGTGCAGTAGCCGCACTGGAAGCTGAAATGCTCGAGGAACTTCTGCTGGATCGGCGACAGCTCGACCACTTCACCGGCGTCGTTGCGCTTCGCGTGGCCTTCGATCGTGCGGATCGAGCGGCCGTGGAAGAAGTGCGCGCCGGTGATGCAGGTGCGCATTTCCTCGCTGGTGCCGTCCGGCTTGTCGACGATCACGACGCACGCGTGACAGATGCCCTGCCCGCAGCCGAGCCGCGAACCGGTGAGGCCTGCGTATTCGTGCAGGAACTCGATCATCATCAGCCCCTCGGGCACCTGCATCGGTCCGACGGACTTGCCGTTGATGTTCACCGACAGCGGCTTCTGCTGGAACCGGACGAGCGGGCGCTCGACAGGTGCCGGCGCGGCAGCGGGTGCGGATGCCGGGGCGGCCGAAGCCGCGTTCGGCGCGGAAGCGCCGGTCGCAGCCGCGCTGGCGCTCGCGGCCGACGCGACGGTTTGGGCGGTCGTCATGCGAGCACCTCCTGGATCTTTTGCGGGGTCACCGGCAAATCGGTGAAACGATGGCCGATCGCGTGCGCGATGCCGTTCACGATCGCGCCGACGACGGGAATCATCACCACTTCGGCGACGCCCTTCGGCGGATCGGTCTCGGACAGCGGCGGCAGGATGTCGCCCGTCTGCGACCACACTGCGACGTCGGTCGCGCGCGGCAGCTGGTAACGGTTGAAGTTCCACGTGCCGTTGCCGGGGCCGTCTTCGTAAAGCGGCAGGTACTCGTGCAGCGCATGGCCGATGCCCATCGCGAGGCCGCCCTGCAACTGGCCCGACACGAGTTGCGGCGAGATCTGGTTGCCGCACTCCATGATCGAGTGATGCGTGAGCAGTTCGACCTTGCCGGTCGATTCGTGCACGGCCAGCTCGACGAGCGTGCCGACCGCCGTGTAGTACGTGACGGCCGCGTTGTTGCGGCTCGTCGGCGGAATGAACACGCGCTTGCGGTCCAGCACGCGGTAGCCGTTCGCGGTAGGCGCGAGCGTGCCGTGCATCGCGGTCGCGCCGGCCGGCGCGGCGGTGCCCGGAATCGGGCCGTCGTCGCCCGTCTTCGGCGCGCCGACGCGCAGCGACAGCGCGTCGATCGGCAGACGATCGACCGCGCCGCCCACTTCGAACTCGGCGTCGGTCCACTGCCAGCGGTTGAATACGTGCACGACGGCGCCCGTCGGCAGGCCGAGCGCATGCGCCTGCTTCGCGAGCTGCTCGAACGTCAGCGGCTCCAGGCCGTCGGCGGTCAGCTTGCCGTCGACCCAGCGCGCGTCCTCGAAGCGGATCGTGTACGGCGCCGCCTGGCCGCCGCCGAGGCCGCGCGTCCAGATCGACATCGCAGCCGGCCACAGCCCGTAGCGGAACACGGCGCGCGCGGCTTCGCGCGTGCTGTGCGTGAAGTAGTACGCGGAGTTCGTCGCGCTCGACGGCGACGCATAGCCCGGCGACCAGCGCGGATTCGCGCTCAGGCGATCCTGGTCGGCCTGCGACATCAGGTACGGATCGCCGCTCGTCTCGACCGGCAGGTCCGGCCACTCGGTCACGGCGACGCGCACTTCCGTCGCAGGGCGGCCGAGCCATTTCGCGACCGCGACGGCCTGCGACGTCGACATCCCGGTGCCGATTTCGGCGGCCGTGTGATGCAACGACACCTTGCCGTTCTCGTCGAATTCGACCTTCGCGAACGACGCTTCCGCACCCGTGCCGAAGTCCTTCTGCACGCACGCGAAACCGACGCCGTAGCGCTTGCCGGGGTTCGATGCCTCGAACTCGGTCTTGCGCTCGACTCGGTGCGTCCACAACGGATGCTGCTTCGCGCGCTCCAGCACTTCCGCGACGCGCAGCGCGCCGGCGGGAATCGCCCCCTGGGTGTTCTTCATCCCCGAGCGCAGCGCGTTGCGCAGCCGGAAATCGATCGGGTCGAGGTTCAGTTGCGCGGCGATTTCGTCGACCGCCATTTCGGTCGCCGCCATGCTCTGCAGCGTGCCGTAGCCGCGTGCCGAGCCGGCGTCGATCGCGCGCGACGCGATCGCGACCGATGCGAGGTCGCTCTTCGGGAAGTAGTAGATCGATTGCGCAGCCGTCGCGCCTACCATCGCCACCGACGGCGAGAAATTGCTCCGGCCGCCGCCGTTCGCCTCGAAGTCGCCCTTGAACGACTGCAGCAGGCCCGTGTTGCGATCGACCGCGATCCGGTAATGCATCTTGAACGCGTGACGCTTCAGCGACGTCTGGAACTGCTCGTAGCGGTCGTTCGCGAAACGCACCGGGCGGCCGTCCGCGTATAGCGCGCAGACGAGGCCGTAGAACGGCACGTTGCAGTGATCCTTCGAGCCGTAGCCGACCGTGTAGCACGGATGCACGAACAGCTTCTTCACGGGGAAGCGGCATTTCGCGACCATCGCGGCCGCGTTCTCCGCCACTTCGAGCGGCGACTGGGTCGGCACGACGAGGTGCATCGACTGCGTCGCGGCGTCGTACCAGCAGTTCGCGTTGTCGGGTTCGAGCGCGGCCGTATCGACCGACTGCGTGTTGTACTCGCGGTCGAACACGAGCCAGTCGGGCGACGGATGATCGAGTTCGGCGGCGATCTGCCCGGCGAGGAACATTCCCTGCTCGTCGAGCTTGCCGTGCTCCTTGCCGTCCGGCCAGACCGGCAGATGCTTGCGCATCATGCTCGGGAAGATCGGCGCGTCCTTCAGGCTCGAATAGACGTCGTCGTCATAGGCCGTCTTGCCGCCGACCCGCGCGTAGCGGAAGGTGCCCCACGGGTCGCGCTCGAGCGGGCCCGTAACCGCGCCGTAGCGGATCACGTCGTCGCGGAACTTGAGCGCGTTCTTCGCGAAACGGAAGCGCGCGAAGTCGTGGTAGATGAGGATCGCGACCGCATGGCCGAGATACGCAGGCGTCTTGCCGGCGGGCAACAGCATGTCGTCGCCGTAGAACGTCGGGAACGCGACGCCGTCGCGCGCGAGATCGTCGGCCGTGACCACGCGGTCCGGCTTGAGCTCGTCGCCGAGCAGCGACAGGTCGAAGCCTTCGTACGTGCGGTCCGCCTGCGTGACGCGCAGGATCAGCGCATGCGACTGCTGCTGCGGCCAGTGCGGCATGTCGGCGGCGCGCACGTCGCGGGCGAACACTTTCGAGCCCGTAACCTTCGCGATGCCGTCGATGCGGAATTGAGGGACGCCGGTGACGCTATCCCATTTGACGGGGGTGAGGAGTTTTTCTTCGAAGAGCGCCGCGAATGCGCGGCTGCCGATGGGCGCGACGTAGACCGCGACGCCCGCCAGCACGCTGGCTTTCAGAAAACCCCGCCGTGACAGGCCGTGGTTTTTCATTGGGGGAACCTCCTGATGCGGCTCGGACGGCGATCGGGTGTCGCGACGTTCGGAGCGGCGCGCATTCTGGCATTGTTTTAGATATATCGCCTATAGTATTTCTCACATGAAATACTTATTGAATTTCTTATAACGGGATTCGGACAGGGCTCCGGCATCCGGTCGCGGAGCGAAATTCGTGTGCGATTGCGTCGTGCCGGACGGGGCGCCCCGATCGCGGCGGGTCGTCGCGGACCATCGGCGCTCACGCGCGACGCACGGACAAGTCGGTCTGCGGCCGGCTACCCGATATCGTCCCGTTGGCAACGATCCTGCCCCCGCGCCGGCGAATGCGCAAGCCTCCCGCGGGCGTGGTTTACGACTACTCGCCCAGGCTTGTGCAGGCACGCGCGGCCCCTCCGCGCAACCCATGTTTCATGATAATGTCGTGCGCATCCGGGGCGCCGGCCATCCCGCCACGTACAGTGCGGGGCCGCCGGCCATGAATCGACGTCGTGTCGAGGTCAAAAAGCTATGGCAGTCAGGGCACGCATCCTGAACTCCGTTCTCGCCACTCCTCCCTGCGGCAACCACCGCGTGACGGCCGCGCTGCGCCCGTCGATGCTAGTCACGCTGTTCGAAGACGTTCGACCGATGGCGCTGTCCGGCCTCGCGAGCGCATTCGTCGCGGCCATCGCACTGATCCGTCTGCATCAACTCTGGTGTCTCGTGTGGCTCGTCGTCGACGTCGGCCTGCTCGCCGCGCGGCTCGCGATCGCACGCGCGTACGCGGTGCGCCGCGACGCCGGCGACGATCGCGCCGAGTACTGGGCGCGGCGCTATGCGCCCGTGTCGCTCGCCGCATGCTTCGTGCTCGGTCTCGGCGTGATGGGGTGCATAGAGGCGTCCGACGTCGAGCTTGGCACGCTGTCGGTGATGGTCGCCGGCGGCGTGTTCGGCGGAATCGCGTCGCGCAATTCGGCACTGCCGCGGCTCGCGATGACGCAGGTGACGCTCGGCGTGGTGCCGCTCGGCATCGGTGCGCTGCAGGTCACGCGGCCCGGCGCGTGGCTGTTGCTGCCGCCGCTGGTGATCTATCTCGCGGCAATGCGTACGGTCGTCCAGCGCCATTACCGCGTGCTCGTTGCGCTGATCGCGGCACGTCAGCGCAACGCCGAGCTCGTCGCCCGCTTCGACGCCGCGCTCACCTATATGCCGCACGGCCTGTGCATGATCGACGGCGAGCGCCGCGTGATCGTCGCCAACCGGCGCACCGCGCAGCTGTTCGGCTCGCCGCGCGAGATCATGCTCGACATGCCGCTGCCCGACGTCGTCGCGGCGCTCGGCACGAACGCAGTGACCGATCCGCGCGATGCCGGCCTCGCCGCGCAGTGCGCGGTCTGGCTGGAGCGCGACGAACCCGCGCCGTTCGACATCGCGCTGGCCGACGGCCGCCAGCTCGAACTGACGCGCCATCGCGTGCCCGACGGAAACGCGGTGATCATCGTCGAGGACGTCACCACGCGCCGCGAAACCGAGCAGCACATCCGGCATCTCGCGCGGCACGATGCGCTGACGGGGCTGCCGAACCGCCACGAGCTGCACACCGAACTCAAACGGATGCTCGCGCATCGGCCACGCGTGCCGGGCCCGGCGCTCGCCGTCATGTATCTCGACCTCGACGGCTTCAAGGCGATCAACGACCGCTTCGGCCACCACGCCGGCGACGACGTGCTCACGCAGGTCGCCGAGCGGCTCGGCAAGACGTTGCCGCCGGGCGACATCGCGGCGCGCGTCGGCGGTGACGAATTCATCGTCGCGCTCGGCGATACGACGACATACGCGTGTTCGCTGCTCGCCGCGCGGATCATCCGGCAGATCTCGGCGCCGTATGCGCTGTCGGTCGGCGAGACGGTGAGCCTCGGGATCAGCATCGGCATCGCACTCGACGACGGGCACGAATCCCCCGACGAACTGATCCGGCAAGCCGACAGTGCGCTGTACGACGCGAAGTCCGCCGGCAAGGGAATCTACCGGTTCTATTCGGCCGGCAGCCGGCGCGTCGCGCCCGCCGCTGCGAACTGAGCGCGTTCGTCCGCGCCGCCGCATCGCCGGCACTTTCCTCAATTCAATTCCGAAACGCTTTGCGCCATGCGCGGCTTGACCCGTGTGCGCACATGTTTCGCCGCGGCAGTCCGTGTCACGTGACGTGTTCCGTAACATCGTCGCGCGCCGCGCATCACGTTCGCCGCAGAAGCCGGCACGATCGACGCGGCGGACGATATTTCATGACTGGCACTTTTATTGCTCCTTGTCCTTGAAACAGGATGTCAGGGAGCCCGCACATGAATACCGTCGAAGTCCTCAGCCGCACCGAGCGCATCGATCGACAGGAAGTGATCGACGGCGCATCGTTGATCCGCCGGCTCGTTTCCTCGCGCCGCCCGGCCGCCGCCCGCGAGACCGTTCGCGAAGCCGCATGCGTCGACAACCCGCCGCTGACGCTATACGGTGCGTTCCGTCAGGGCATCGCCGATTACGCGGCACGTCGCGCGAATCCATATCGCGGCGGCAGCCGTTTCTGGGTGCTGTGGGAGGAAGGCCGTCTCGAAGCTGAAACGTCGGGCCGCTGAAGCGGTGACATGCGTCGGACCCGCGCCGGCAACGGACTGACGCGAACCGGGGCGCGCCCCGGCTGCAGCACGCGCCGGCAGGCATCTCAGCGTTGCAACATCGCACGTGAGCGCCCGTGCAGCACGCCGCGCGTTCATACGCGGGCCGGCCGGCATCCAGTGCGCGCCAAGCGCCGCGCGGCGGTCTTTTCCCGATAAGATGGTGGATTACGTTCTTCGAACGCCGCCGCCATGACCGCTTCCTCCTCCCTCCGAAATCCCATCCACTGCGAAATCGACCTCGATGCCCAGGGCAAGCATGCGGGCTACCTGCGGCTGCCGCACTCCGTGCATCGCTCCGCCTACGGCTGGCTGCCGATTCCGATCGCATCGATCCGCAACGGCGATGGCCCCGTCGCGCTCGTGATGGCCGGCAATCACGGCGACGAATACGAAGGCCAGATCATCGTGTCGCAGCTGATGCGCGAGATCGACCCGGAGATGGTCAGCGGGCAACTGATCCTGCTGCCGATGGCCAACTTCCCCGCGGCCGACGCGGGCCTGCGTGTGTCGCCGCTCGACGAGGGCAACCTGAACCGCAGCTTCCCCGGCGACCCGACCGGCACGCCGACGCAGATGATCGCGCACTACATCGAGCATGCGCTGCTGTCGCGCGCGCAGTATCTGGTCGACCTGCATTCCGGCGGCAGCTCGCTGCTGTACCAGGGCGGCAACATGCTCGCGATCGATCCGCTCGATGACGACGAGGCAGCGAAGCTCAACGGGCTGCTCGGCGCCTTCGGGCTGCCGAATGCGCTGCTGCATGCGCCGAATCCGGTGCATTCGGCGTCGGCTGCGCGTCGGCAAGGCGCGATCTCGATCGTGACCGAACTGGGCGGCGCAGGCATGGCCGACCCGTCGCTGATCCGGCTCGGCCGCCACGGGCTGCTGCACTACCTCGGTTATATCGGCCTGCTGCACGGCGCGCTCGTGCCCGACGCGCCGCCGACCGTCACGCGCTTCCTGCGCGTCGACGGCGATCGTCACTTCGTCTATGCGTACGAACGCGGGCTGTATGAACCGCTCGTCGAACTCGGCGACCAGGTGAAGGCCGGGCAGCCGGCTGCGTGGGTGCACTTCCCCGATACGCCGCTGCGTGAACCGGTGCTGCATCGCTTCAAGGGCGACGGCGAAGTGGTGTGCAAACGCGTGCCCGCGCAGGTGCGGCGCGGGGATTGTCTGTTTCAGCTGGCGGAGGCGTCGACACCGGCAAGGGTCATCGGGTAACGAGTCCGATCCGATTCGTTCGGGAAATCATGAACATGGAATGCCCCGCCGGTGGCGGTGCCGGACCGATTCGCGGCACGCGCGAGATTTCGTACACTTTTACCGGTCATTTGGTGACAACGATCATCGAGTCTTTGAGTCGAGAGCCCGGCGACGTGCGTCGGCGCCATGTCTATGACGTGCGAGCGCCATTTACGCGCCGCTGAGCATGAAGCGCCGAAACACGACACTCTTGATTCGGTCGAGAAGAATAGCGAACAGGGCGACGGCGCAGATCAGGGCTCCGACGAGCGTCAGCGGGACAGCTGCCATCAACGTTCCAGTCACGGCCATCAAACTCACCAGGACGACGTCGATGGCGCTGGCCCACGCCATGAGAATCCCCGGGGCGAACGCCCACATTCGCCCGTCGTTGCGGAGTACGTAGATATTGGCCTGCGTGGTGAATACCAGCAGCAGGAACACCATCGTCTGCATCTGTTCGGCACTCAGCCCAAGCAGTGTGCGTGCCCCGCCATACAGCGAAAGCGTGAACGCAAGCGAAACTGCTGCGAGCACGGCCGCGGCGCCGACAAGCTGCCCGACTCGCCATTGTTGCGGCTGGACCGCCGGTCGAACGCGGTCGGCTGCGATGCTCATCGTAACGAAGTCGTTAGCGAACAGCAGCAGCACGATCAGCCGCGGTGAGATCACAAAACCTTTCGTGAGCCAGAGACCGAGTGTAAGAAAAACGACAATCTCAAGTGTCTTGACAATTTTGTTGAGAATATACGTGAGCATGCGCCGGTGCACTTCTCGCCCCGTACCGACCACAGTCAGGACACCGCTCAGGCCTGGATCGGTCAGGACAACGCCCGCTGCGGCCTTGGCCACATCGGTAGCACTGGCTACGGCGATCCCGAGTTCCGCCTGTCGCAGCGCGGGCGCATCATTGACGCCGTCGCCCGTCATCCCCGTCACGTGTCCGGCCCGCTGCAGAGCGCTGACGATGGCGTGCTTCTCTTCGGGCAGCACGCGAGCGAAGATGTCGCATTTTTCTGGTTGTTGCAGGTCGTCTTCGCGCGGAACGCAGATACGTGTGCCCAACCCAAGTCTTTGTCCGATTGCCCGCGCTGTCTCCAGCGCGTCTCCGGTGGCCATGCAGACTCTCACGCCAAGCTGGCCGAGTTTTACGATGAGTTCGGCAGCGTCGTCCCGAGGCGGATCGGAGAGACCGACCAGGCCGAGAGGTCGGATCGCGCCCACCGGACCCGCGGCAACCGCGATCACGCGCGCGCCTCCAGCGGCCAACTCCCTTCCCGTGTCTTGCGCGGCCTGACGCTGCGCCGCGTCGGCACCGCAATGTTCGAATACTGCGCTGGTCGCGCCTTTCAGGGCATGCCACTCTTGTCCATCGACGACATAGATACCTTCGCTGAATCGTGTTGTCGGATCGAAGGGCAGAAAATTCGCGCGCGCGGGGAGAAGCGCGGCCTGCGCGTTTCTGCGATAAGCAGAAAGGATCGCAAGGTCGAGCGAGTCTTGCGATGCATCGTCGCAGGCCATCGCTGCAGCGCGCAGGACGGTGCCCTCGTCGACATCCGCCAATGCCTTGACCCCGGCGACAGACAGCGTGTTCTGCGTCAATGTACCGGTCTTGTCGGACAGAAGTGTGTCCATTGCCGCAGCTTCCTCTACCGCAGGCAGCCTTGTAACGAGAACCCCCTGTTTTGAAAGGCGTGTGCTCGCGATCGCCGTGGCCAGAGTGTAGGTCGCCGGTAAGGCGACCGGAACCGACGCGACGAGCAGCAACAACGCGAACACCACGGTATCGCCCAACGGCAGACCATGCGTCGCGGCGTAAAGGATGACCAGTACCACGAGCACGAGGTCGAATGCGACGAGGCGCTTGACGATCGAGAAAATCGTGCGCTGCATATGGCCGGGCGCGCTGGATGTGCGCACGAGCTCCGCAGTCCGGCCGAAGTAAGTTCGCGAGCCGGTGGCAATCACTTCGCCGCTGGCTTCGCCCTGATGCACGATCGACCCGGTGTACGCGGACTGTCCAGGACCCGCATCGACGGCGAGAGACTCGCCGGTCAGCGCCGACTGATCCAGCGTCACGGCTCCATCGAACAAAACCAGATCAGCCGGGACGATGTCGCCCGCTCGCACGTGCACCACATCTCCGGGAACCAGTTGCGCCGCGGAAAGACGGCTCCAATGCGAGTCGCGCAGCACGCGCGCGTTGACCTGCAATTGCCGTCGCAGCAAAGTCAGCGCGTCCTGCGCGCGACGCTCCTGCATGAAGGCGACAAGGCCGTTGAAAGCGAGCAGAAACAGGATGACCAGCGCCTCCTGGACACGATGAAGCATCACCTGTAGCACGATCACCGCTTCGAGCATCCAGGGCACAGGCCCCCAGAGCTTGCCGAGAAGCTGGCGCCATCGCGGCGTGCGAATCTCTTCGACAGCATTGACGCCGAATGATTGCAGGCGACGTTGCGCCTCGGCCAACGCAAGTCCTGCCGCGCGGTCGGTGGTCGGCAGTGCTTCTACGGCGTCAGCGGGCGGTTCAACAGCGATTGTCATTGTGAGGCATAGTCCGCGACAGTCGAGGTGTGCGCTGTCTGCGTCGGGCGCGACATGTGCCGAGCCCCCAAGCATATCGCGACGCCAAGCATAACGACGCTTCGGAGGCGGTCGCGGGTTTCAGCCGTTTGGGGGGTGACCAACACCGCAATCAAGTGACGTCCGTCGATCCAGCAGCGAAGCGGCACGCCGACGCTCAATGGCTGCGCACGGGCCGTAATGTAGTTTATAGCGGTCATTCAAACGCCGTTTGCGACGTATCGACGAACGCCCCTCATGGCCGGCAAGCGACCGCTCGCCGGCCGCCGTGCCGTCAAACCTCGGTCTGCTCCACCATCTCGAGGGCATCGTCGACGTATGAATCCGGCTCGGGAACAGAAAATCCGCCGCCTTCAGTCCCCGCGCTTCGATCCAGGCTTCGAGGCTCTCACGGGTTTGTTCCGTGATCTCTAATTACACCGGGCGCTGGGTTTTCCGCTGCATGACTGTCGCTCAGGACGCCACATGGCTTCCGTGACAGATATCCTCGACCTGCAACCGCGTAAGGTCGCACGCCCGCAGCTTGCTATCCATCGCGAGATTGAACATCGCGAGTTCGCGGACGTTCGGCGTCATCTGCAGTCTTGTCCGGATCGCCCAGATTTCCCGGAGCTTTAACGGCCGCTTCTGCCCGGTGAGCTTGCCCTTGTTTCACGGCATGTGGTGGGCAGCGACGACTTTCCCGGCTTCCATGACAATCTCCTTTCAGGCAATATCGGGCGCTCAGCCATTGGCATGCGAGCCGGTAAAATCAGCTCGTCAACAGGTGATCGATAAATGCGGCCAATGCCAGCCGCACGTTCCGATGATCGTCTGCCGACATGCAGATGAAAAATTCCCGGCAAGCAAGCCCACTCGTCGGTCAGTCGAACAGGCCTTCAGCCCATAATCTGCGCTCCGGGCACATGAGCTGTCGGCCACAGACGCGCCGCTCCTACGGCAAGATGGAGTGGCCTGCGTTGCTGCGCAAGCTGGACCACATCGACCCTTCTTGTCGCCGCTGAAAAAGCGAAAGCCCGGTGCGAAGCCGGGGTTACGTAAACGCGCCGATGCATTCGCTATCAGGCCGACGATGCCGCCGACGCGTTGCTGCCCGGGCGACGACGGTACAGCCTGAGCGTCGCGCACAAGCTGCAGAGCGCAGCGAAGCTCAGCCAGTAGCCTGGTGCGGCCTTGTCATGCAGGACCTGGATCAGATAGGTCGATACCGCCGGCGTAAAGCCGCCGAACAGCGCCGTCGCGAGACTGAACGCCAGCGAGAAGCCCGCGACGCGCACTTCGACCGGCATCACTTCGGTGAGCGCGGCGACCATCGCACCGTTATACATGCCGAAGAAGAACGAGAACCACAGCAGAACGATCAGCATGCGCGCGAAGCTTGGTGCATCGGCGAGCCAGGACAGCGCCGGATAAGCCGTGAAGATCGCCAGCATGGAAATGGCGAGCAGCACCGGCTTGCGGCCGATGCGGTCGGAAATCGTGCCGCCGATCGGCAGCCAGACGAAATTCGATGCGGCCACAAGCAGCGTGACCACCAGGCTGTCGGAGGTGGACAGCTTCAGCACCGACTTCCCGAAGGTCGGCGTATAGACGGTGATGAGATAGAAGGTGGTGGTGGTCATCGCCGTCAGCAGCATGCCGCCGATAACGGTGCGCCAGTTGCCGAGTAGCATCGCAAGAATCTCGCGCACCTGCGGATGATGCCGCCGCGCTTCGAACGCTGCGGTCTCCTGCAGCGAACGGCGCAGCATGAACAGGAACGGCACGATCGCGCAGCCGATGAAAAACGGCACGCGCCAGCCCCATGCACCGATCTGCTGCGCGGAGAGCCACTGGTTCAGCCCGTAACCGATGGCTGCCGCCACGACGATGGCGACCTGCTGGCTCGCCGACTGCCAACTCGTGTAAAAGCCCTTGTTATCGGGCGTCGCCATTTCCGCGAGATAGACGGACACGCCGCCAAGTTCCGCGCCCGCCGAGAAGCCCTGCAACAGACGCCCGAGCAGCACGAGCGCCGGCGCGAGCAGGCCGATCGTCGCATACCCGGGCACGCAGGCAATCAGAATGGTGCCGCTCGCCATGATCGACAGCGTAACGATCAGCCCGGTGCGCCGTCCGACCTTGTCGATGTACGCGCCGAGAAAGATCGCACCGAGCGGACGCATCAGAAAGCCCGCGCCGAACACCGCGAAGGTGAGCATCAGCGAGGCGAACTCGCTGGTGGACGGGAAAAAGATCTTCGAGATCGATGTCGCGTAGAAGCCGAACAGAAAGAAATCGAACTGTTCGATGAAATTGCCGCTGGTCACGCGCAACACGGCGGCGGCCCTCGTCATGGGCGAAACGCCGGACGTAGCGGCGATCGATTCTGTGCGGTTCATTGCGTCTCCTGCTTCTTGTCTATAGTGATGGGCGCCCAAGGCGCCCTGACGACTGCTAATCCGGACTGAGGCTCGGTGTGTTGTGTTGCCGCTTCTCTACTGACGATTTGAGCAACGCCGCCGAGCGGAAGATGCCGTGCGCGAACTTGCCGTAAGGCAGCGTGGCGAACAGCGCCATCACGATGCCGAGATGAATCGCGAGCAGCGACGGCATCGCCGAGGTCGTGCGGAGCGCGAGCAGCGCGAGACCGGATGCGCTCGTCAGAAGCAGGAGCGCGATGAAGCCGCGGTCCATCGGACGCTGACGGGCATCGCCCCGCTCCGGAACGCGTTTCAGGTTCAGCCACAGCAGTCCCGCCGACCCCGCAATCAGTCCAATGCCGCCCGCGGTTCCCAGCAACACCGGCGCGCTCAGAAACGGATACGGCGCTTCCAGACCGAATGCATAGTGATAGAGCGTCGCAACTGCGGTTGCCGCAAAGCACAGCATGAAGCCGTAGAACGTCAGGTGATGGAAACGGCGCCGCGCCAGTGTGAAGGCATCGCTCTCTTCGTTGCAGCCGTCGCCGTGGCCGCCGTCCAGATACTTGAGGGTCAGCGCGTTCTTGGCCGCTTCCGCGACGGCTGGCGCGCTCGCGGTTCCTGCCGACACGTCGCGCCAGAAGCGCGTGACACCCACGCCGAGCGCGAGAATGGCGAACAGGAAAACGATGCCAAACATCGCCGCGAGCAGGTTGTGCGGGAAGATCGCGTAGAAGTTCGCTGGCGCGACATCTCCCGACAAACCGCCGTGTAATGCCATACCGAGCAGCAGAAACAGCGCGAGTCCGGCCGCCAGTGCAACCGACAAAGTCAGGCCGTTGCGTTTGTACAGCGCGCCGAACGACGCGGGAAATGCGTATTCGGTGTAGGTTTCGAGCCGGACTTCGGCCATCGCTTTCGGCACGTTCACGCCGAATTCGTGCGGCGACGCGTATTGGCACGCGTGATAGCATGCGCCGCAGTTGTGGCAGAGATTCGCCAGATAGTTGACGTCCGGCTTGCCGAATTCCAGGCGGCGCGTCATGGCCGGGAACACGGCACAGAAGCCTTCGCAATAGCGGCAGGCGTTGCAGATCTGCATCTGCCGTGCCACTTCGGTTTCGCCGGCGCTCATCGGCACAATGGGGATCACGCGCGCCGTGCTGCCGTGCGACGCTTTTTTCGTATCGACCGATAACGTCGTGCGCATGCGTTCGGGCGTGAGCGAGTCAGACTGCTGCACTGGTTGCCTCCGTCGTTTTGAGTGCGGCGCGCGCGGCCTGCGTCCCGGCAATGCGCCCGAAGGCCGTGCCGATCGACATGCCGACGCCCGCTGTATAGCCCTTGCCGAGCACGTTGCCGGCCATCATTTCACCGGCCACGAACAGGTTCTCACTGGCATTGCCGCCGAAGTGAACCTGCGCGCGGTCATTGGTCTTGAGTCCGAGATATGTGAACGTGATGCCTGGCCGCAACGCATAACCGTAAAACGGCGGCGTCTCGATGCGGCGCGCCCAGTGCGTCTTGGGCGGCGCAAGACCTTCGGTGTGGCAGTCGTCGAGCGCGGTGTGGTCGAAGGTGCCGTCGCGGCATGAACCGTTATAGCGCGTGAGCGTTTCCATGAAGCGCGCTTCCGGCAGCCCGAGTTTGCGCGCGAGTTCCGGCAGCGTATCGGCCTTTTCGCCCGGAAACACCGGCGGCATGAAGCGGCCGATGGCTTTCGAGTCGATGATCGAATAGCCGATCTGCCCCGGTTGTTGCGCAACGAGCCGTCCCCAGATTGCATAGCGCTTCGGCCAGAAATCCTCGCCTTCGTCGTAGAAGCGCTCGGCGTCACGATTCACCACGACGCCCAGCGACACGCAGTCGATGCGCGTGCAGATGCCGCCGTCATACAGCGGCGCGCGTGCATCGATGGCGACGCAGTGCGACTGCGACGGGTCGCCGATCATGTCCGCACCGGCGTCGGTCATATGCTTGATGAGCACGCCCTTGTTGAAGCGCGTGCCGCGAATCAGGAAGTTGTCGGCGGGCCATTCGCCCCGCTCGTTTTGCCCCCACGCTTCGCGCAGCCATTCGCGATTTGATTCAAAGCCGCCTGCCGCCAGCACGCAGGCGCGTGCCTCGAAGCGCTGGCTGCCGCTGCGGGCTGCGATGAAGAGGCTGCCGTCGAGTTCAAGCGAATCGACGGGTGTTTCATAGCGGATATCGACGCCGAGCGCTTCGGCGCTGCGGTAATACGCGTTGACGAGCGCCTTGCCGCCACCCATGAAGAATGCGTTGGTGCGTGCCACGTGCAGCGCGCCGGACAGCGGCGGCTGGAAGCGTACGCCGTGCTTCTGCATCCACGGCCGGCACGACGACGACGCGCGGATCGTCAGCCGCGCGAGATGCTCATTCGTGATGCCGCCGGTGACTTTCAACAGGTCCTGCCAGAATTCCTCTTCAGGATAGGCATCGACGAGCACGTCTTGCGGCGCATCGTGCATGCAGCGCAGATTGCGCGTGTGTTGCGAGTTGCCGCCGCGCCATTCGCGCGGCGCGGATTCGAGAAGCAGGACCGAGGCGCCCGCTTCGCGCGCCATCAATGCGGCGCACAGCGCGGCATTGCCTCCTCCGATTACGAGCACATCGACCATCAGACTTGTCTCCTTTTGGACAAATCGTAAAGGTCTCGTGCCCGCGTCGCTACCAGCCAGCCGTCAAGGGGGCTTCACTTTTTGTGAAGACCGAGGCTACCGCAGCCGCGCGCCGGGCCAGCGGCCTTCCTGCACCAGTTGACGGGCGACATCGGCGAGCACCACGCGCGCAGCGAGACCGGCGGGAGACAGTTCGTCGTCGGAGATGCTGGTGAGCATGTTGGGCCGTGTGGCGTATTTATCCGCGACGGGCACGCTCGTCAGTATCACGTTCTCGGGCCTTGCGAGCGCCGCGCCAGGCTGTATGGTCGCGCCGATGCCGGTGCGGACGAAGTCCATCAGGAGTGCAAGGCCGTCGACTTCGGCGACGATGTTCGGCTCGTATTCGGCGCGCCTGAATGCTGATAACAGCAGCGAACGCAGCCCGTGCGTGCCGCTGGGAAGAACGAGCGGAAGCCTGCCGAGATTTTTCAGCCGGACGGATGCGCTTATCGGCATGCCGTCGAGATCTCCCGCGCCGATCAGGAACAGCCGCTCGTCCAGCAGCGGCAGCACACTCCAGCGTTGCGCGGACTCCTCACGGAACAGCACGGCGAGATCGATCTGACGCGCGCTCAGCATGGACGCAAGATAGCCGGAGAGACTTTCGACCATGTGCAGCCGCACATCGGGATAGCGCGAGCGCATGGCCTGCATGAATGCGACACCTAGCACGCTCGCCGTGCTCGGCGCCATGCCGACGCTGACATGGCCCGACAGACGGGCTGAGCGTGCAGCGATCGCGGCATCGTCGATATGACGCAGCGCGAGTTGCGCCTGACGCCAGAACGCCAAACCTGCGTCGGTCGGAACGACGCCGCCCGAGGTGCGTTGCAGCAGACGCGTGGACAGTTCGCCTTCGAGACGGCTGATCTGCTGACTCAATGCCGAGGTCACCACGCCGAGTTCCAGCGCTGCCTTGCCCATGCTTCCATGTTCCACGACGCTGAGAAAATAGCGTAGTTGTCTGAGTTCCATGTCGCGATCGGTCAAGAGGATTAAGCGGGTATTTTGACAGAACGTCGTCGGACAATCCTCGGCTCACAGGTTCCCGGCGCGCTGCGCCGCCGGTTGACTTCCGTCCACAGCACATCGCTGTCGTCATTGCGCAGCACGACCATCCAGTCCAGTTGCTCGCCGGTCACGCCGAAGTATTCCAGGACTTCCCGGCGAACCGCATCGACGAACTGCGCGTATTCCGGGGTTGCCTGGGCTTGCGCGTGCAGGGCGTCGTATTCTGCATCGTCCGCGCCGCCACCGTGCTCGTCGATATAGCGAGAGATCCACTCATCTCGTTCGCGGTCGTAATCGGCCTCGGCGCGCATCGCTTGCACGGCCGTGTAGAAAGCATCGCCGCAAGCGTCAGGCCGGCACTCAAGCGCCAATGCCGACCACCGGTCGTGAATGCCTGCCCCCCTCTCCCTGCAAGCCTTCTGACTCCCCTCGCGAAATCCTTATCGAAATTGCTTCGTTCGCCTTTGCCGGCCGCGCCGCTAACGTGTTCGAAACGGCGGCGGCCTGCCGAATGCATCGCGGGATGCACACCGGCCGCCGTCATCACGACAACCGCGTCGCGATAACGGAACAGACCGGCCGGGCCATGTGCCCCGAGCCCGACAGGAACGTCCGCATCGCGCGCCCTTCGCGATGCCCATGGCCACGAACGACCGCATCATCGACACGACGCCGCTCGATGTCCGCGCCCAGCCGCTGATCGACGCGCTGATCGACGAATACGCGACACGCTACGACGCATACCGCCCCGACAGCCGCGCGTCCGCGCGCGACGAACTGGCCCGCTATCCGGCCGAGCTGTTCGCGCCGCCCGAAGGCGCGTTCGTGCTGTTGCTGCGCGACGGCGAGACGATCGGCGGCGGCGCCTTCAAACGCTACGACGCGCAGACCGCCGAACTCAAGCGCATCTGGACCCGCACGGACCTGCGCCGCCAGGGGCTCGCACGCGTGATCGTCGACGCGCTCGAGCGGCGCGCCGCGCAGCAGGGCTATCGGCGCGTGTACCTGACCACTGGCTTTCGCCAGCCCGAAGCATGGGCGCTCTACGACCGCACCGGCTATACGCGGCTGTTCGATTCGTCGATCGACCCGGAAGCGTATTTCCACCTGCGCTTCGGCAAGGATCTCGCCGATCCGTCCCGCACATCGACGCTCGCCGACCTCTGGGCGCCGCTGCCCGAAGCGGTGCTGCCGCGCTGAGCGCATCGCGTCATCCCGCTCCGTACGACACGACAACAACAGGACGACTTCATGCCACGAGCCATACCGTTCACGCCGCGTGCAGCCCGCACGCTGGCCGCCGCCCTGATCGGCCTGACCGCGATCGCCGCGGCCGCCGCCACGTTCGACCTGAGCCCCGAGCAGTTCACCCGCCCGCGCGGCAAGGCCGATGCAGCCGTCGAGCGCGCGGTCCCCGCGTCGTTCAGGTTCGCCGAAGCCGGCACGCTGACGATCGGCATCGCGCCGAGCCTGCCGCCGATCAGCACGTATGCGACCGACGCGCGCACCGTGGTCGGCTTCGACGCGGACGTCGGCCAGCTCGTATCCGACAGCCTCGGCCGCAAGCTGAAGATCGTGCCGCTCGCATGGGCCGACTGGCCGCTCGCGCTCGAGTCGGGGAAAGTCGACGCGGTGATCTCGAACGTCACCGTCACCGAGGAACGCAAGCAGAAGTTCGATTTCTCGACCTACCGCAAGGATCAGGTCGGCTTCTACGTGCGCAACGACAGCAAGATCCGGTCGATCCGCGAGCCGAAGGACGTCGCGGGGCTGCGCATCGTGACCGACGCCGGCACCAACCAGGAAAAGATCCTGCTCGCCTGGGACCGCGAGAACGTCGCGCACGGCCTGAAGCCGGTGCAGATCCAGTACTACGACGACCAGGCGATGCGGATCGTCGCCGTGCAGTCGGGCCGCGCGGACGCGGTGTTCAGCGTGAATTCGGTGCTCGCGTACCAGAGCGCGCAGCAAGGCAAGACGCGGCTGGTCGGCGCGATCAGCGGCGGCTGGCCCCGCACGGCCGACATCGCGATCGCGACGCGCCGCGGCAGCGGGCTCGCCGATCCGCTGACCGTCGCGCTGAACGCGCAGATCAGGAACGGCCGCTACCAGCAGGTGCTCGACCGCTGGAACCTTGCGTCCGAAGCGATCGACCAGTCACGCACGAACCCGCCGGGCCTGCCGAAGAGCTGAGCGCCGCCCCTTCCCGCTTGCTCAGGAACGTCGAACACCATGTCTTATTCGCTTTCATTGCTGGGCAAGACTTTTCCCCGACCATAACGCGTAACGCTCCCATGACGACCCGACGACCGATTCCCTTCGGCCTGATGCTGCAAGGCGCAGGCAGCCACATGAACGCGTGGCGGCACCCGAGCAACCCGCCGGACGCGAGCATCAACCTCGACTTCGCGATCGGCGTCGCGCGCAAGGCGGAAGCCGCCGGCATCGCGTTCGCGTTCGTCGCGGACGGCCTCTACATCAACGAGAAGTCGATCCCGCACTTCCTGAACCGCTTCGAGCCGCTGACCGTGCTGTCGGCGCTCGCGGTCGCGACGAAGAAGATCGGCCTCGCCGGCACGATCTCGACGTCGTACAGCGAGCCGTTCACGGTTGCGCGCCAGCTCGCGTCGCTCGACACGATCAGCGGCGGGCGCGCGGGCTGGAACGTCGTGACGACGCCGCTCGAAGGCACCGCGAAGAATTTCGGCAAGGCGCATCCAGATCACGCGTTGCGCTACGAGATCGCCGACGAATACCTCGACGTCGTGCAGGGGCTGTGGGACAGCTGGGACGACGACGCATTCGTGCGCGATCGCGCGACCGGACGCTTCTTCGATCGCGACAAGCTCCATACGCTCGACCATCACGGCCGCTTCTTCCAGGTCGCGGGCCCGCTGAACATCCAGCGCTCGCCGCAGGGCCAGCCGGTGATCTTCCAGGCCGGCTCGTCCGACACCGGCATCGGGCTCGCGGGCAAATACGCGGACGCGGTGTTCACGCATTCGCCGTCGCTCGACGAAACGGCCGCGTTCACGCGGCGCGTGAAGCAAAGCGCGGTCGGGCACGGGCGGCAGCCCGGCGACGTGAAGGTATTCCCCGGCATCGGGCCAATCGTCGGCCGCACGGCGGCCGAAGCGGAGGACAAATACCAGGCGATCCGCAACCTGCTGACGATCGACGAGGCGCTCGCGTATCTGGGCCGCTATTTCGATCACCACGATTTCACGCAATACGCGCTCGATGCACCGTTCCCGGAACTCGGCGATATCGGCCGCAACAGCTTCCGCTCGACTACCGACCGGATCAAGGCCGACGCGAAGCGCCAGAACCTGACGTTGCGCGAGACGGCGCTCGCCGTCGCGACGCCGCGCCCGAACTTCATCGGCACGGCGGAGCACGTCGCCGACGAACTGATCCGCTGGCACGATGCGGGCGCAGGCGACGGCTTCATCCTCGGCTTCGCGGTGCAGGCTCAGGGCGTCGACGATTTCATCGAACAGGTGATCCCGGTGCTCGAGGCGCGCGGCCGCTACAGCCGCGACTTGCCGGGCAGCACGTTGCGCGATCACCTCGGCCTGCCGCGCAAGGCGAGCCGCCATGCGGCGCACAACGCAGCGCAAATACAGGACAACGCGGCCGAAGCGCACGCCTGATGCCGCCGCGTCGCCTTGCGCGGCGCGCTCCCGACCGACTCGAGGACATTCACCGACATGAGCGACACGACCCACTTCGGCGGCGCAATGCCGCCGCTCTCTTCCCCCGGCGCGCGCGACGCCGGCACGCACCTGCGCATCGTGCCGGCCCGCCACCGGTCCCGCACGGCCGGCACGGTGCTCGCGCTCGTGCTGATCGCGCTTGCGCTGCATTCGATCCTCGGCAACCCGCAATGGGGCTGGCCGGTGTTCGCCGAATGGTTCCTGTCGCCGCCGGTACTGTCCGGACTCGCGCGCACGCTGGTGCTGACGCTGCTCGGCGCGGTGTTCGGCTTCGCGCTCGGCGCGTTCGTCGCGCTGGCCCGGCTGTCGCGCTCGCGCCTGCTCTCGGCGAGCGCGTGGACCTTCGTCTGGCTGTTCCGGTCGATTCCGCTAATCGTGCTGCTGCTGATCCTGAACAACCTCGGCTACCTGTACGAACACGTGCGGATCGGCGTGCCGTTCACCGACATCGTGTGGTTCGACACGCCGACCACCGACCTGATCAGTCCGTTTTTCGCGGCCGTGCTCGGCCTCACGCTGAACCACGCGGCGTTTTCCGCGGAAGTGATCCGCGGCGGCATTCTCGCGGTCGACCAGGGGCAGCTCGAAGCCGCGGCCGCACTCGGCCTGCCGCGCGGCCGCCAGACGTCGCGGATCGTGCTGCCGCAGGCGATGCGCGCGATCCTGCCGACCGCGTTCAACGACCTGATCACGCTGGCGAAAGGCACGTCGATGGTCTATGTGCTCGCGATGCCGGAGCTGTTCTACACGGTGCAGGTGATCTATCGCCGCAATCTCGACGTGATTCCGCTGCTGATGGTCGCGACCGTCTGGTATCTGATCATCCTGACCGTGCTGTCGGCGATCCAGGTGCAGGTCGAGCGCCACTATGCGCGCGGCGCGCTGCGCAACCCGCCGCCGTCGGCACTGACGTTCGTGCTGGCGCGCGTCAGCGCGCTATGGCGGCGTGCGGCGGCTGCCGTGCCGGCTCACGGCGCCACCGCCGACGCATCGGTGGCGCCGCTGTCGGCGCGCACCGGCGGCGAAGTCGTCGTGCACAACGTGTCGAAGCAGTTCGGCATGCAGCGCGTGCTCGACAACGTGTCGTTCGTTGCGCCGCGCGGCAGTGTGACGGTGATCGTCGGGCCGTCCGGCTCCGGCAAGTCGACGCTGCTGCGCACGATCAACCACCTCGAACGCGTCGACGCCGGCTTCATCGACATCGACGGCGAGCTGATCGGCTATCGCCGCGACGGCGACGTGCTGCACGAGTTGAAGGAACGCGACGTGCTGAAGCGGCGCACGGCGGTCGGCATGGTATTCCAGAACTTCAACCTGTTCCCGCACCTGACGGTGCTCGAGAACCTGATCGAGGCGCCGATTGCGGTTGCCGGCGCTACGCGCGATGCCGCCGAACGCACCGCGCGCACGCTGCTCGCGCGCGTCGGACTCGCGGACAAGGCCGATGCGTACCCGCGCCAGTTGTCGGGCGGCCAGCAGCAGCGCGTCGCGATCGCGCGGGCGCTCGCGTTGCGGCCGAAGGTGCTGCTGTTCGACGAGCCGACGTCGGCGCTCGATCCGGAACTCGTGAACGAAGTGCTCGACGTGATCAAGGAATTGGCCCGCTCCGGCACCACGCTCGTGATCGTCACGCACGAGATCGGCTTCGCGCGCGAAGTCGCGGACAATGTGCTGTTCATGGAGCGCGGCCGCATCGTCGAGTCGGGGCCGCCCGCCGCCGTGCTCGACGCCCCCGCCCATGCGCGCACGCGCGCATTCCTGTCGCGGGTGCTGTGATGCACGCCGCTCACGACTTCAGGGACACCGCACGATGATCGACCGACGCCACTTCATGACCGCCGCGCTGGCCGCGGCTGCCGGCCTGCGCTGGCATGCGGCGGATGCCGCCGCCGCGACGGCGGACCTCGATCCGCGCCAGGCCGGCCGGATCCGCGCGTCCCGCGACGACGCGGCGATTCGCGCAGCCAGCGGCTACCGCTGGGTGCGCGACGGCGCGTTCACGGTCGCGATCGCACCGCATGCGCCGCCCGTGTCGACCTATGCGACCGACGCCCGCACCGTGGTCGGCGCCGATCCCGACTATGCGCAACTGGTCGCCGATACTCTCGGCCGCACGCTCGTACTGCTGCCGATCGCATGGGCCGACTGGCCGCTGGGCCTCACGTCCGGCAAGTACGATGCGGTGATCTCGAACGTCGGCGTGACCGAGAAGCGCAAGGAGAAATACGACTTCACGACCTACCGGCTCGGGCTGCATGGCTTCTACGTCCGAACGGCCAGCCCGATCGCGAAGATCGACGGGCCGAAGGACATCGCCGGCTTGCGCATCATCACGGGCGCCGGCACGAGCCAGGAGCGCATCCTGCTCGAATGGAGCCGGCGCAACGTCGCGCAAGGGCTGAAGGCGACCGAACTGCTCTATTTCGACGACGATGCGGCGTCGCGCGTCGCGCTGCTGTCGGGCCGCGCCGATGCCGAGCTGAACCCGAACGCATCGCTGGCGTACGAGGCCGCGCGCGACGGCAAGATCCGGCGGGTCGGCGTCGTCAACGCGGGCTGGCCTGCAACCGCGGACGTCGCGATCGCGACGCGCCGCGGCAGCGGGCTCGCGCCGGCGCTCACGCTCGCGACGAACGCGCTGATCGGCAACGGCCGCTACGGGCAGGCGCTCGCGCGCTGGGGGTTGCAGAGCGAGGCGATTACGCGTGCGGAAACGAACCCGCCCGGCTTGCCGTCGTTCTGATGCGATGGACCGAGTCACCGCCGTGACGACGCCCGAAACGAAATCGCCCCGGCCCTCCGCAACGGAAATGCCGGGGCGAATCGCGGTAGCAGCCGTTTTTGTCTACGCGGTCACCGCCGCATCGTACCGGTCGAGCTCGGCAACGTGCGCGTGGATCGCCGGAATCAGCTTGCGCCCGTAATCGAGCGCGTCGTCGAGCGGATCGAAACCGCGAATCAGGAACGTCGACACGCCGAGCCGGTAGTACGCGCCGAGCGCCCGCGCGACCTGTTCGGGCGTGCCGACGAGCGCGGTCGAATTCCAGCGCGCGCCCGTCAGGTTCGCGACGCCCATCCATAACCGCTCGTCGAGCACGTCACCCTGCGCGGCCGCGGCCATCAATCGTTGCGAACCCGCATTCTGCGGTGCATGCCCGTCGATCGGCTGGCCGTTCGCGAGCCGGGCCGCCCGCACGCGCGCGCGGATCGCCTCGGCCTTCTCCCATGCAGCGGCTTCGGTGTCCGCGACGATGGGGCGAAACGACACGCTGATGCGCGGCGCGCGCCCGAACGGCGCGGCAGCGGCCCGCACGCGCGCGATCTGCTCGCGCACCGATGCGAGCGGTTCGCCCCACGTCATGTAGACGTCGGCGTGCTGCCCCGCGACGGCCAGCGCGGCCGGCGACGACCCGCCGAAGTAGATCGGCACGTGCGGACGCTGCGTGCCTTTCACGAGCGGCGACGCGCCGCGGATCCGGTAGAACTCGCCGTCGTGGTCGACCGGCGTGTCGGCCAGCCAGATGCGCTTCAGCACGTCGAGATATTCGCCGGTGCGGCGGTAGCGCGCGTCGTGCGGCACGAAGTCGCCGTCGCGCTGCAGATCGGCGTCGTCGCCGCCCGATACGACGTTCAGCGCGAGCCGCCCGCCGCTGAATACGTCGAGCGTCGCGATCTGTCGCGCGGCGGCCGACGGCACGATCACGCCCGGCCGGTGCGCCAGCAGGATGCGGATGCGTTCGGTCGCGGCGGCCGCGAACGATGCGACGACGAAGCCGTCCGCCGCGTTGCTGAAATGGCCGACCAGGATCTGGTCGAAGCCGGCCGTTTCGTGTGCGTGCGCGAAGCGCCGCACGTAGTCGGGCTGGACGGCGACGCCGCCCGGTACGTCGACCTCCGCGCCAGGTGTCGCGGTGATCATGCCGATGATGTCGACGGGCATGTCGGAGTGTCCTTCTGGTTGTCGACCGGAAATGGCCGGAACAATGGCCGGGATCGCGAACCCGCCGTGCGCCGCCGGCCGGCGCGGCACGGCGGCACGGTCACTGTGCGGCGGCCGTCTTTTGCGCCGGCGCCGCGAACGCGCCCGCATACGAGCGGTCGAGCAGCTTCGACGTGTCGTAAGCAGCCGGAATCACGCCTGCCTTGTGCAGGAAATCGGCCGTGTTCTGCGCATCCTTCGCCGCCGTCTCGTCGACCGGACCCACGCGCTGATGCGCGTTGTTGAGCCAGCGATACGCGACGTCGGGTTCGAGCTTCGCGCGCTTCGCCCACAGGTCCGCGTACTCGCGCGGATGGCTGTCGACCCACTGGCGCGCGGCAACCACGCGCTTCAGGAAATCCGTGATTTCCGCGCGCCTGGCCGTAGCCGCCTGCTCGTTCGCCGCGATGAAGCTCAGCGCGGGCATCAGTCCTTGCGCGGTCGTCACGGGCCGCGCGCCCTGCCGCAGGGCGAGCGTGCTGACGAACGGCTCCCACAGCGACACGGCATCGACCGAGCCGTTCGCGAGCGCATTGGTCGCGTCGATCGGCATCAGGTACGCGTACTTGACGGAATCCGCGCGCAGGCCCGCGTGTTCGAGCGCGCGCAGCACCAGCTGCTGGCTCCACGCGCCGCGCCAGACCGCGACGGTCTTGCCCTGCAGGTCGGCGACGGTGCGCACCGGCGAATTTTTCGGCACGAGGATCGCGACGCCGTCGAGACTCTGCCGCGACACCGCGACGACCTTCACCGGCGCGCCGCGCGCGGCCAGCGTGAGCAGCGCGGAATCGCCGAGAAAGCCGAGGTCGATCGCGTTGCCGTTCAGGCTCTCGGCGACGGGCGCGGCGGCCTGGAAGTGTTTCCACTCGATCGTGTAAGGCAGGTCCTTCAGCACGCCGGACGCCTCCATCGACGCCTGGATGTTGAAGTAATTCTGTTCACCGACGCGCAGCGTGACGGTGTCTTTCGCGAGGCCCGGCTGCGCGGCAAGCGCGAGCAGGAGCGCCGTGACGATTCGGCTCAACAACGTGATCTCCCCGGAGGTTGGCAGGCTGCCGCGCGACGGCGGCGCCCGGTTGTCCGCCGCGCACGATGGCCGGCGGACGGGATGGAACCGATGAAGATACGTCGATCCTCATCATGATACAAACGCAATATTCTGATATACAAAGATGCAAATATTTTATGAATTGCCGATCACGGCAGAGGCCATGCGACGCACTTCGCGACGCGCCGTTCGAATGAATCCTCGATAGATATTTCGTGTGCGAAATAAATCCCGGACTATATTTCGCATGCGAAATAACCCACCGAATGAGGGCCGTCATGACATCCGAACCCATCGAATTTGCCGCCGCCGACGGCTATACGCTGCGCGGCACGCTGTGGTCGCCGGACGCCGCGCCGCGCGCGCTCGTGCTGATTCATCCGGCCACGGCCGTTCCGGAACGGTTGTACGCGGGCTTCGCACGCTTCCTGACCGAGCGCGGGTTCGCGGCGCTGACCTACAACTATCGCGGCATCGGCGCATCGCGTCCCGCGCGCCTGAGCGCGTTGCAGGCCCGGATGCGCGACTGGGTCGAGCTCGATGTCGGCGCCGCCACCGCGTGGGCGCGGCAAGCGTACGGCGGGCTGCCGCTGCTGGCCGTCGGTCATAGCGTCGGCGGACATGCGATCGGGCTGTCGGCCGGCACCGCGCATCTGCGCGCGGCCGTGCTCGTCGCCGCGCATGCGGGCAGTACGCGACTGATTTCGCGCGCGGCGGAGCGCCTGAAGGTGCGGCTGATCCTGCGCGTGGCCGGTCCGCTCGCGTCCGCGCTGCTCGGCTACGTGCCCGGCAAGCGGCTCGGGCTCGGCGAGGACTTGCCGGCCGGCGTGTTCCGCGAATGGAGCCACTGGACCACGCTGCCGCGCTACTTCTTCGACGATCCGACGCTGGGCGCCGCCGAGCGTTTCGGGAAACAGCAGTTGCCGATCCTCGCGCTCGGCTTCGACGACGATCCGTGGGCAAACCCGCGCGCGATCGACCTGCTGGTAAGCTACCTGACCCGGGCGGCCGTCGAACGCCGCCAGATCGATCCGCTCGCGGCAGGCAGCGGACCGGTCGGGCACATGGGTTTCTTTCGCAGCCGGCCCGGCACAGTGCTATGGCCCGGTGTCGCCGACTGGCTCGCGCAGGTGCTCGATGCGTCACGCGCCGCGGATCGCCCATCCCTTTCCATTGCTACCGGGAACCGAGCTTGAGCGAAGACCGACGACTGTTTTTCCTGTTGAACATCGGCCAGCGGCGCGTGCAGCGCTGGATCGACCGCCAGGCCGAGACCGATACGCGGGCGAGCGCCGCGCAGGCCGGCGTGCTGTTCTGTCTCGCGAAGCAGGACGGCGCGCTGATCGGCGAAGTCGGCGCAGCGCTGCAACTGGCGCCGTCCGCGATGACGGGGCTCGCGGACCGGATGGCGAAAGCCGGCTTGCTCGCGCGTCACGCGGATTCGGACGACGGGCGGGCGACGCGCCTGTTCCTGACCGACGAAGGTCACGCGGCGCTCAAGCGCGCACGCGTGCTGCTGCGCGAACTCAACGGCAAGCTGTGCGACGGGTTTTCCGACGAGGAGCTCGAAGTCGTCGCGCGCTGGCTGCATGCGTTGCAGGACCGGTTTCCGGCGGAGCGCTGACGGGCGATTCGTTATGCGCGTTACTATCGGGCGGCGGTCGCAGCGCGTTGCGAACCCGTCGGCATCCCGTTGATTTACCGAGAAAAATGCAAGGCGCGACGTCGCACGATCCACGGTGTTCGCGTAACCCGGCAAGCCTCGCCGACACACGATCCAGCACGCTCCCCCGCCGTCGCCCCCCTCGTTCCGCCGGCATTTTCCGCCCCGGCTTCCATTTCGTCGATCCGACAAAAACCCTACAACGACCTCCGTTTCGTTTGGAATTTGAAATGATATAACATATCATTTAGCATGCTCGTCCGCCTCGGATGCCGTTTCTACCGGGTGGCCGGGCCTCGTCGAGTCATGTTCCAGCGGGTTATTGCGCGTCGCATACGCAACAATATATCGTATCCATCGATGGCCCGCATGCCTCGTTTTCAATCCGATTCCAATCGTTTCACCGACCATGCGCGACCTCCCTCGTCTACCGCTTCGCCCGCTCCCGCCCGTTTCGCTGATGCTCTTCGCCGCCGTCGCGCACGCGCAGACCGATACGACCACCCCGGCGAATCCGCCGGCGGCCACGACGCTCGCACCGATCTTCGTGACCGCGAACCCGCTCGGCGACTCCGAACTGGTTGCGCCGACCACGCAACTGTCCGGCGACGCGCTCACGCGTCGCCAGGCCGACTCGCTCGGCGAAACGCTCAACGGCCTGCCTGGCGTGTCGACGACCACCTACGGGCCGATGGTCGGCCGGCCGATCATCCGCGGAATGGATGGCGACCGGATCAGGCTGCTGCAGAACGGCGTCGCGGCCTACGATGCGTCGTCGCTGTCGTACGACCATGCGGTGCCGCAGGATCCGCTGTCGATCGAGCGCGTCGAGATCGTGCGCGGGCCGGCCGCGTTGCTGTACGGCGGCAACGCGGTCGGCGGCGTCGTCAACACCATCGACAACCGGATTCCGCGCGAAGCGATCGAAGGCGTGACGGGTGCGCTCGACGCGCGCTACGGCGGTGCGAATTCGGTTCGCGCAGGCGCAGCGCAGGTCGAAGGCGGCAGCGGCGGCTTCGCGTTCCACGTCGACGCGTTCGATCGCGAGGCGAGCAAGCTGCGGATTCCCGGCTATGCGCGCAGCAGCGAGCAGCGCGCGATCGACGGCCCCGACACGCCGCAGCCGTACGGCAACGTACCGAACAGCGACGGCCGCGTGCACGGCGGCGCGGTCGGTGCGTCGTACACGTGGACGGACGGCTTCGCGGGCCTGTCGTACAGCGGCTACGAATCGAACTACGGTTCCGTCGCCGAGGACGACGTGCGGCTGCGGATGCGTCAGGAACGCCTCGCGTTCGCGTCCGAGGTGCGCAACCTGAGCGGGCCGTTCACGAAGCTGAAGTTCGACTTCGCGTACACCGACTACCGACACAAGGAGGTCGACAACGGCGAGACGGCGACCACCTTCCGCAATCGCGGCTACGAGGCGCGCATCGAGGCGCAGCACCGCAAGATCGGTCCGTTCGAAGGCGCAATCGGCGTGCAGTTCGGCCAGAATACGTTCTCCGCGCTCGGCGACGAAATGCTCGTGCCGTCCACGCGCACCAGCAGCGTCGCGCTGTTCGGACTCGAGGAATGGCAGGTCAATTCGGCGCTGAAGCTGAGCCTCGGCGGGCGCTTCGAGCACGTGACGGTCAACCCCGATCCGGCCGGCGTCGAGAAATTCGCGGGAGCGCAGCCGCGCGACTTCAATGCCGGCAGCGTATCGGCCGGCGCGCTGTTCTCGCTGACGCCGGTGTGGTCGGTCGCGGCGAACGTCGCATACACGGAACGCGCACCGACCTTCTACGAGCTGTACTCGAACGGCCCGCACGACGCGACCGGCCAGTTCCTGATCGGCAACCCGAACGCATCGAAGGAAAAAGCCGTGTCGACCGACCTGTCGCTGCGCTACGCGAGCGGCCCGAACCGCGGCAGCGTCGGCGTGTTCTACAACCGCTTCTCGAACTACCTGACCGAGTACAACACGGGCCGCGTCGTTGACGACGACGGCGAACCGGTCGCACCCGGCACCGATGGCGCGCTCAACGAAGCGATCTATCGTGGCGTGCGCGCCGAGTTCTACGGCGTCGAGCTGGACGGCAAATGGCGCGCGTTCTCGCGGCGCGGCCACACGGTCGACCTGGAACTGACCGCCGACTACACGCATGCGCGCAACGTCGATACCGGCCAGCCGCTGCCGCGCATCGCCCCGCTGCGCGCGACGCTCGCGGCCGACTACGGATACGGCCCGTTCGGCGCACGCGCGCAGGTCACGCATGCGTGGTCGCAGCACCGGGTGCCCGAGAACGACTTCTCGACGGACGGCTACACGTCGCTCGGCGTGATGCTGACGTACAAGTTCCGCATGCGCGCGACGCACTGGCTCGCGTACCTGCGCGGCGACAACCTGACGAACCAGGACATCCGCTACGCGACCTCGGTCGTGCGCGGCTTCGCGCCGGAAGGCGGACGCAGCGTGATGGCCGGCCTGCGCACGACGTTCTGATCGCCCCAGGCCTGCGGCGCCTGCCGCGGGCCTGTCCGGCGCCCGGGAAACCGGGCGCCGGTTTTCGTTTACCGGCATCGCCTGTTCCGCTGCCGCGCACCGCTCCGGCTTCATCTCGGCCCCGATTCGGCGCCGCCATCCGAATCGGATAAATCACCGATGCGGGTTATTGGAGCCCCCCTTTAAACGCCTTTGCTTTAAATGCAAACGATAAAACCCGCCTCGAATTCCGCGTATGAACAGATTCTCCCGCCAGTAATTTCATATTTTTGATAGAGGTCAAAAACACCCGCCGGGCGGGGCTTTCAGCAAAGTAACAAATTGGCATCAGGGTTTTCGACGAGTAAAGAAATATCAGGAATTCCCGTTAATGACGGCACGAGCCTGTATCCGCTCGAACAATAAATCCCCATCGCCAACCACTCGCACAGAGGCACATCGTGAAAATCGCCAGAATAAGCATCAAGGCAAAGCTGCTTGGCGGCTTCGGTTTGCTCGCCGCGGTCGTCGTGATCGTGTCCGGCATGGCGCTCAAGGCGCTGTCCGATACCAACGCCGAGTTTTCCCGGTACATGAACGGCATCAACGCGCGCGCGAACCTGTCGGCGCGCATCCGAACGGCGGTGGATCGGCGCGCGATCGCCGCGCGCAACCTGGTGCTCGTAACCAAGCCGTCGGACATCGCGCTCGAACTGGCCGAAGTGCAGCAGGCGCACAAGGACGTGCAGGACAACCTCGCAAAACTGAAGGACATGATCGCGAATGCGACCGACACGACCGATCGCGCGCGCCAGCTGGTCGGCGACATCGTGCGCGTCGAAACCAGCTACGGGCCCGTCGCGCTGAACATCGTCGGACTCGCGCAGGCCGGCAAGAAGGACGACGCGACCGTCGACATCGATGAGCACTGCCGTCCGTTGCTCGCGCAACTTGTTCAAGCGACCGATGCGTATGCAACCTATACGCACGAACGTGAAATCGCGATCGCGCAGGCATTCGCCGATCGCTACACGGCCGAGCGCAACCTGTTGTCGGCGATCTGCCTGGCCGCGATCGCGGTCGCGGTGGGTGGCGGCCTGTGGTTGACGCGCAAGATCACAGCACCGATCGGCGCGGCCGTCGACGTCGCGCGCACGGTGGCCGACGGCGATCTCGGCAGCCGTATCAGCGTGAGCGGCAACGACGAGACGCGCGATCTGCTCGAAGCGCTGCACACGATGAATGCACGGTTGATCGGCATCGTCGGTCACGTGCGCGATTCGTCGAACAGCATCGCGCATGCCGTCAGCGAGATCGCGTCGGGTAACCTCGACCTGAGTCAGCGCACCGAGGAACAGGCGGCGTCGCTGCAGGAAACCGCCGCGACGATGGAGGAATTCACGTCGACGGTGCGCCTGAACGCCGAGAACGCGCAGCAGGCGAGCTCGCTCGCCGCGAATGCGTCGGATGTCGCGCAGCGCGGCAGCGCGGTGGTCGGCCGCGTCGTCGACACGATGACGGAAATCGGCCACAGCTCGTCGAAGATCGCCGACATCACCGGCATCATCGAAGGCATCGCGTTCCAGACCAACATCCTCGCGCTGAACGCGGCCGTCGAAGCGGCGCGTGCCGGAGAACAGGGCCGCGGCTTCGCGGTCGTCGCGAGCGAGGTGCGCAGTCTCGCGCAACGTTCGTCGACCGCCGCGAAGGAAATCAAGGAGCTGATCACCGCGTCGGTGCAGACGATCCGGGACGGCTCGGCGCTCGCGGGCGAAGCCGGCAAGACGATGTCGGACGTGACGCAGGCCGTCGCGCGCGTGACCGACATCATGGGCGAGATCGCCGCCGCGTCGGCCGAGCAAAGTCGCGGCATCGATCAGGTGAACCTCACGATCACGCAGATGGACGAGACGACGCAGCAGAACGCGGCGCTCGTCGAGCAGGCCGCGGCCGCGTCGAAATCGCTCGAGGCGCAAGGCCGCGAGCTGTCGGAGACGGTATCCGCGTTCCGGATGCCGGCCGGCGAACACGCGAAGTCCGCGCACGCACGCGCGCATGCGGCAGGCGACGCATCGCACTGGCAGGCCGCTACCGCGTAACGGCGAACACGATGGCGCGGCCACGCGGAACGACGCCCGGCCGCGCCATCCGCATCGTGCTCGCGTGGGCGGTCGTTGCACGCGAGCGAGTGAAGCGGAACACCGCGAACACTGAATCGAACGAACCACTCCCCTTGCATGCGCTGACCAAGCATCCGCGCTCACCCCGCTTCCGCCCGGCACATCGCAGTCGATCAGCGCGACGCATTCGACCGAATCGACGCAATGCCGACGCGATTGCACTCGACGCGGCAGGTGCGCGAGCACGATCGTTCACACCACCGGCGACGCCTCTTCTCCTTCGTCCGCATCCCTATGCACACGCTGCATCTGCAGCACTGCGCAATTTCCGGTCCCGGCCGAAAAGCGCGATATGCAGCGACTGGCACATCGCTTTTACATGTCCGTTGATCCCGGTCATGCACTTTTAAATCAGCCGAATGACGAGTATGCTTAAAAAGCACCTCACGTTCGAACGGCGAATCGCATGCCCTGACTCCCGTCCGATCGTATCGCGGCCCCATCGCGCATTCTGCGTCGATGGCGGCGTCCGCTTCGCGCCCTGGCCGCATGAATTCCCCAACTATCGCAGGAGAACCGGTGAGCCGACTCGTCGTCGTATCCAATCGCATCGCAGATCCCCGTAAAGCCGCGGCCGGCGGGCTCGCCGTCGCCGTGAAGGACAGCCTGCAGGAGTCAGGCGGCGTCTGGTTCGGATGGAGCGGCAGGCTGCGAGGCGAAGGCGAGCGTCCCACGCACGGCGATGACGTGCAGATCCAGAACGTCGGCGGCATTCAGCTCGCGACGATCGATCTCGATCCGCAGGATTACGACGCGTATTACCTCGGCTACTCGAACAACGTGCTGTGGCCGGTGTTCCACTACCGGCTCGACCTCGCGCAGTTCGACCGGCGCTTCGCAGACGGCTACCGGCGCGTGAACCAGCTCTTCGCGCGCAAGCTGGGCACGCTGCTGCGCCCCGACGACACCGTCTGGGTCCACGACTACCAGCTGATTCCGCTCGCGGCCGAACTGCGGGCGATGGGTTGCCGGAATCCGATCGGCTTCTTCCTGCACATTCCGATGCCGCCGCCGCCGATCATGGCCGCGATTCCGGAACACGAATGGCTGATGCGTTCGCTGTTCGCGTACGACCTCGTCGGCTTCCAGACCGAATCGGACCTGCTGCACTTCGAGCACTACGTCGAAGCCGAAGCCGGCGCCGCACGATTGCCCGACGGCCGCCTGCGCGCGTTCGGCCGCACGCTGTCGGCCGGTGCGTTTCCGATCGGCATCAACGTCGACGAGTTCGCGGCGCTCGCGGAGAATCGCGACGGCATCGACATGTTCGAACGGATGCGCGACGAATACTCGCGACGCCAGTTGCTCGTCGGCGTCGACCGTCTCGACTACACGAAGGGGCTGCCGCAACGCGTGCATGCGTTCCGCCAGTTGCTCGAGCAGTATCCGGAGAATCGCGATCGCGCGACGCTGATCCAGATCGCCGCGCCGAGCCGCGAGGATCTCGGCGCGTACGACGATCTGCGCCGCGAGATGGACAGCCTGTGCGGCGCGATCAATGGCGACTACGGCGAGCTCGAATGGATGCCGATGCGCTACATCCACCGCACGGTGGCGCGCAAGCGCCTGCCGGGCCTCTATCGCGCGAGCCGCGTCGCGCTCGTCACGCCGCTGCGCGACGGGATGAACCTCGTCGCGAAGGAGTTTCTCGCGGCGCAGGACGAAACCGACCCGGGCGTGCTCGTGCTGTCGCGTTTCGCCGGCGCCGCTGAACAACTGAAGCCGGCGCTGCTCGTCAATCCGTACGACACGCAAGGCACCGCGCAGGCGATCCAGCGCGCGCTCACGATGCCGCTCGAGGAGCGGCGCCAGCGTCATGACGCGCTGATGGCGATCGTGCGCAAGACCGACGTGCACTGGTGGCGCACGCGCTTTCTCGACGCGCTCGCGGAAGCGGCCGAAGTCGCCTCCGCGACCGAGTCCTGACGCGTCGCATCCACGTCTTGCCGACCGACAACGTGACGGCCATCGCACCGACGCGCACGCGCCCCGCATCGTTCTGCATCATGCCGACGTCGATACGCGCGCTGACCGGTTGCAGATCGACGCGCTGTTTTTCCAGCGCGAACGACAGGCTCGCCGCGAGCAACCGGACCGGGTTCGGCCCGCGCCCTTCTTCGCCGAGCGGCGGCGGTTGGTCGGTGAGCACCGGCGACAGATCGGTCCCGGCAAACGGGACTTCGAAACCGAAACGCGCGTGCTGCGCGATATCGACCGATACGTGCGCCTCGCTCATGGCGGCTCCGCGACTCGCAGGAGAAAGGGAAAGGAAACATCGGCACATGCGAATCGCAGCACCGGCGTGACGCGATCCTGACTGAGCGCGCGTCGCGCCGAGTGCGATCCGTGCTTCAGCGTTCGGGTTCGCGCGGCGTCCCGTACGCGACGAAATCGCGCTCGACTGCCGTTGCCTGTTCCGGCGCATTTGCACCTGTGGCTGGCGTGCAATCGACAGAAGCCGCAGAAGGTGCGGAAGGTGCGATATGTCCATCGATCAACGCCTGCAGCGCGTCGCGTTCGAGCACTTCGCACTCGAGCAACCGTCGCGCGATCCGCTCCAGCACATCGCGACGCTCGCCCAGCGTCGCCGCGACACGCGCATGCGCGTCGGTCAACAGCGTGTGCACTTCGTCGTCTATCATCCGCGCGGTATGCTCGCTGCACCGGCCGTCACCCGCACGCCATCCGCCCGGCATGCCGGCACGCCCGTCGCCGTCGTCGAACGTCGCGAGCCCGATCTTCTCGCTCATTCCATACTGCATCACCATGTGACGCGCCATCGCGGTTGCGCGTTCGAGATCGTTCTGCGCGCCCGTCGACACGTCGCCGAACACGAGTTCTTCTGCCACACGCCCGCCGAGCAGCGCATCGATGCGATCGAGCAGCTCGCTGCGGCGCAGCACGTAACGATCCTCGGTCGGCACCTGCTGCGTGTAGCCGAGCGCCGCCACGCCGCGCGGAATGATCGACACCTTCTTCACCGGATCGCAATGCGCGCGGCTCTCCGCGACGAGTGCGTGACCGGCTTCGTGATACGCGATCGTCAGCTTCTCCTGCGCGTTCATCACGCGGCTCTTGCGCTCGAGGCCGGTGAGCGCGCGATCGATCGCCTCGTCGAAATCGTCCATCCCGATCGCCGGCTTGCCCAGTTCGGCCGCATGCAGCGCGGCTTCGTTGACGACGTTCGCGAGATCGGCGCCGACGAATCCCGGCGTACGCGACGCGAGCTCGCCAAGATCGATGTCGGTCGCGAGCTTCACGCGCTTCACGTGCACGCCGAGAATCTGGCGGCGGCCGTTTACGTCGGGCCGGTCGATCGCGATGTGACGATCGAAGCGGCCCGGGCGCAGCAGCGCCGGATCGAGGATTTCCGGCCGGTTGGTCGCGGCCATGATGATCACGCCGGAGCCGGCCTGGAAGCCGTCCATCTCGACGAGCAACTGGTTGAGCGTCTGCTCGCGCTCGTCGTTGCCCGACATCGGGCCGATGCCGCGCACTTTGCCGAGCGCATCGAGCTCGTCTACGAACACGATGCACGGCGCCTTCTGCTGCGCCTGCTCGAACAGGTCGCGCACACGCGCGGCGCCGACGCCGACGAACATCTCGACGAACGCGGAGCCGCTGATCGAGAAGAACGGCACGGCCGCCTCGCCGGCCACCGCGCGCGCCAGCAGCGTCTTGCCCGTACCCGGCGCGCCGACGACGAGCACGCCCTTCGGGATCTTGCCGCCGAGCCGCTGGTAGCGATCGGGGTTGCGCAGGAACGCGACGAGCTGCTGCAATTCGGCCTTTGCTTCGTCGATGCCGGCGATGTCGTCGAACGTGATGCCGGTTTCCTGCTGCACGTACACGCGTGCGCGGCTCTTGCCCATCCCGGTGAAGTCCTGCAGCCCGCCGCGCTTGCGCAGCATCAGGTTCCAGATGAACACGAACGCGACGAGCGGCACCAGCCACGACGCGAGCGCCGTGATCCAGCCGGTGTCGGACGCGCCGTGATAACGGATGCCGGCGGCGGTCAGTGCATCGATCAGTTGCGGGTCGGTCACGCGATTGGTCGAGAAGCGCCACGGCGTGCCGGCCGACTTCACGGCCTCGACCTCGGACGCCGGCAGCATCGGGCCGGCCTGCGGCATCTTCAGCGTGCCCGAGATCGACGTCGAGCCGATCTCGAGATCGTCGACGAGCCGTGCCGCGACGAGCCGGTGGAAGTCGCTGTACGCGATCATCGTGGACGCCGGCCGCAGCATCAGCAACTGCGCGGCGAACAGCACGAAGAAGCCTGCCGCGATCAGCAATCCCGCGTAGTCGAGTTTCCTGTCCATCGCCTCGGGCCGGCTGCGTGCACCGTACGGCGCGCTGACGCGTGCACGCGCGCCCGGCCGGCACACGGCATCGGCAGCCAGGCGCGCACCGCATGCATACGCGCCATCGTCGCCTCGTTTCGTCGCATGAATGACACCGCGGCGGCACCGTCGGCCGAGCCGCCGGGCGACCTTCTCCAGGGCAGCGCCATGACGCGCCGCCCTTCATTCAAGTCTAGTTCGCGCGCGCGCGTCGCGCAGCGTCCGACAAACACCTTTCGTCGGTACGGCCGGCCGCGGTATAGTCGCATTCGTGACATTTTTATGACAATTGCATAGCGTCGCGCAATCGCCCATGCGGTTGTTGCGTCCCGTCTCGCGTCGCGGCAGGCTGTGCGACGCTGCCGCACATCGAACGACAACCGCCCATTCGAGGAGCACACGACGTGAACGACACCCCCGATCGCCCCGACGACCTTCCCGTTGATCCCGACCGCCGCCGCGTACTCGGCGGCCTTGCCGCGCTCGGCGCGGGCGTCGCGCTCGGCGGCTGCGAGACCGTGCCGGGCGGCGCGCCGCGTTCCGCCGCCGACCAGCGGCTCGACGAAGCACTGCGCCGGCAGGTGCGCCACATCGTCGTGATCTATGCGGAGAACCGCAGTTTCGCGAACCTGTACGGCGATTTCCCGGGCGTGCGCTATCCGCTGAGCGACGTGCAGCCCGCGCATGCGCAGCAGCTCGATCGCGACGGCAAGACGCCGCTGCCGGTGCTGCCGAAGATCTGGGGCGGGCTCGTGCCGCAGGCGCAGGAAGTGGACGGCAAGCGCTACGCGATCGCCGAGCGCGACATCGACCAGTTGCCGAACGCGCCGTTCCGGCTCGCCGACACGCAAGGCAAGCCGCTGCCGAACGGCGTGATCACACGCGACCTGTGGCACCGCTTCTATCAGAACCAGATGCAGATCGCGGGCGGGCGCAACGACCAGTTCGCCGCGTGGGCCGATTCGGGCGGTCTCGTGATGGGCCACTACCGCAATTCGGCCGACACGTTGCGGCTGTGGAATCTCGCGCGGCAATACACGCTGTGTGACAACTTCTTCATGGCGGCCTTCGGCGGTTCGTGGCTCAACCACATGTTCCTGATTTCCGCGCAACCGCCGATCTATCCGGATGCGCACAAGCAACCGCATGCAGGAAAGCTGCTGTCGAAAGTCGATGGCGACGATCCGGCCGGCACGCGCCTGACGCTCGCCGCCGATTCGCCGGCATCCGCACTCGACGGTCCGCCGAAGTTCGTGAGCGACGGCCCGTTGACGCCCGACGGCTACGGCGTCAACACAATGGCGCCGCCGTACCAGCCAAGCTACGTGCCGCCGCCCGACCCGGGCAACGCCGCGTATGCGGACCCGTCGGATCACCGCGTGATCCCGCCGCAGGCTCATGCGACGATCGGCGATCGCCTGTCGGAAAAGAACGTCGACTGGGCGTGGTACAGCGGCGCATGGCAGTACGCGCTCGACCATCGCGATACCGGCACCGTGCCCGATTTCCAGTACCACCACCAGCCGTTCAACTACTTCGCGAATTTCGCGCCGGGCACCGACGCGCGCCGCCGGCACCTGCGCGACGCCGGCCTCGGCGACGAGCCGTCGACCAACCACTTCATCGCCGACATCGACGCGGGCCGCCTGCCGGCCGTCACGTTCTACAAGCCGCAGGGCAACCTGAACATGCATGCGGGCTACGCGGACGTCGAATCGGGCGATCGTCACATCGCGAACGTGATCGAGCACATCCGGCGTGGCCCGCAGTGGGCGAACACCGTGATCGTGATGACGCACGACGAGAACGGCGGCTGGTGGGATCACGTCGCACCGCCGGTCGGCGATCGCTGGGGCCCCGGCTCGCGGATTCCGGCGCTGGTGATCTCGCCGTTCGCGAAGAAGGGCCACGTCGATCACACGCTGTACGACACGAATTCGATCCTGCGCTTCATCAGCCGCGTGCACGGGCTCGCGCCGCTCGACGGCGTCGCCGCGCGCGACAAGGCGTTCGCGTCGCGCAATGCAACGCCGCCGGGCGACCTGACCAACGCGCTCGATCTCGCGTGACGGCGCGATGATCGGCGGACGTCTGCGTGACGTCGGCATCGAACGACGACGCCCCGGTGCAACGCAGCTGCCCGGGGCGTCGTGTTTTTCCGGATGAACTACGCCGCGCTGCGCAACGCGTCGGTCATCGCATGCGCCGCGTGGCGGCCGGCCTGCCGGCCGAAGAACGTCGCGTCGGCCAGCGAGAGCCCCGAGCTGTATCCGGCGCCCCAGCGGGGCAGCCCGCAACTCGTGCGGCCGGCCGCATAGAGGCCCGGCACCGGCGTGCGCGTCGCGTCGAGCACCTGCCCGGTCGGCAGCGTATCGAGCCCGCCCAGCGTGAAATGCGGATAGAACGCATAGTCGATCCGGCAATCGAGCGCGACGAACGGCGGCTCGATCAGCGGCTTCAGCCATTTCTTCGCCTTGTGGAACAGCGGATCGACACCTTCGGCCGCATGGCGGTTGTACACGTCGACAGTCGCCGTCAGCGTGCCGGCCGGCATCTGCAGGTCGCGTTCGACTTCCTCCCAGGTCTCGCCCGCCGCCGCGATGCCGATCCGGGCGATGTCAGGCGGCGCCTGGTAGGTCGCCTGATCGACCAGCAGGTAGATCCGGTCGTCGGCCTGATGGAACGCGTGATGGCCCGTGCGACCGTGATAGCCGTCCTCGTTGATGAAACGCTGGCCGCGCGCGTTCACGAAGATCCCGTGAATCAGCGATTCGGGCGCGTAGAACGGCAGGCTGACGAAGCCCTGGTCCATATGGATCGCCGCACCACCCGCGCTCTGGCCGAGCAGGATGCCCGAACCGTCGTCGCCGGGACTGCCGATCGGTTCGTCCGAGCGCAGCAGTTGCGGCGCGTGCCGGCGCACCATGTCGCGGTTCATCGCAAAGCCGCCGGCGCACAGGATCACCGCGCGGCGCGCGCGCACGCATGCCGTCTCGCCGTATGCGCGCAGTACGACGCCGCACACCGCGCCGGTATCGTCGACGATCAGCGCGAGCGCCCGGGTGTCGTAGCGCGTCGCGACGCCGAGCGCCTGCACGCGCTCGGCCAGCACGCGCATCAGCATCTGGCCGCCGCCCCAGCCCGGCCATTGCGGCGTGTGGCCGCGCGGACACGGTTTCGCGGCGTCGCTGAACGGCCACGCTTCCTCACTGCCGGACCAGATCAGGCAGTCGTCGGTTTCCGGCTCGACGATCCGCTCGGGGATGAACGTGTTCTTGTACGTGAGGCCCTGCGCGACCAGCCAGTCGTGGTGCGCGAGGCTTTCGTCCGCATAGGCGCGCACCTTCGCTTCGTCGGCGTCGCGGCCGCCGGCGAGCATCAGGTAGCGGTACAGGTCCTCGGTTTCGTCGACGAAGCCCGCCCGGCGCTGCGCCGGCGTGCCGCCGCTGCCGCCGAGGTAGATCTCGCCGCCGGACAGCGCGCTCGTGCCGCCGTAGCTCGACGCGCGTTCGACGATCAGCGTGTCGGCGCCGGCGCTCGCGGCTTCGATCGCCGCGCATGCGCCGGCCGAGCCGAAGCCGACGATCACGACGTCGTGTTCTGCGTCCCAGCGATGCACGTCGCGGGCGTTCAGGGGGCGGGTCAGGGAGTATTCGGATGACATGGGCATGGATAGGCGTGAACGGAATGCGTGAAAGGCGATGGTCGGGATGGCGGCTGGCCTGGCTGCGTTGCGCCCGGATAAGAGCGTCGCCACGTCGCGGATGCCGATCCGGGCGGGAGGCGGCACGAATGCGGGCCGCGGCGTGATATCGCGCGGCGGCCGGGCGTCGATCGACGGGAGGCCGGATCGTCGATGCGATCCGGCCGATGCACAGCGAATGCGCGATGCGCCTTCGCGCAGTCCGTCCGCACGCCGCCGCACCGTGTCGCAGCGGGGTCCTTCCGACACGGCGCACGGCCGCGCCGGCCTCACATGCCGCGCAACGCGGCGAAACCGAAGTGCGACGGATCGATCGGCACGCAACCGGTCGGCAGGCCGCTCTGGTCGACCGAGCGGCATTGCAGGATGCCGGCAGCATATGGCGGCGACGGAACGCGATCGACGCCGTATCGCGCCATCGCCATCGCGGCGAACGTGCCTATCGCCAATACGCACAGCTTGCGAGTCGTGAGTCTCATGATCGTCGTCCCCTTCGGTTGACCGCTCCCGCGGTTCGAATCCGGCTCGGTGGCAACAGCACCGGATGACTGCACGGTAGCCAGCGCCGGGCCCGCGGCCATCGTCCATTTCGACTAGGGGCAAACGCGAGGCGGGCATTCGAAGCCGTTGCGCGTCGCAACATCGCGCCCGGGAAATCGTCGGGACGATTGGAAAAGGCCTGGGCGGCGGCGCCGTCGGGACGGGCTCGCCATCCGCCGACAAAGGCCCGATCGCCGCCGCCGCATCGCAGCATAGAACGGTGCACGGACATTGTTCCCGGTGTTTTCCCCGAGCCGCACCCTGCTCCGTATGGACGATGAGGATCGACCGGTCCGGTGCGAACCTGCGCATCGACGTCGCAATGCCGCCGCGTCCGTGTGTGCGGCGCGGCCGCTCTTTCCGTTCATCCACGGAGTACCGCATGACCGATTCGAATTCCCGCCACGCGCTGTACGAGCTCGCGTGCCGTTACGCGCAAGCCGTCGACCGGCGCGACTGGCCACGCCTTGCCGCCCTCTTCACCGCCGACGCGCAGCTCGACGGCCCCGGCTTCCGCTTCGCCGACCGCGACGCGATCGTCGCCGGCATGAGCGCGATCGAGCGCTACGAGACGACCCAGCATCACGTGCACAACCAGCTCGTCACGCTCGACGGCGGCGAGGCCGACGTCGAGACGTACAGCGTCGCGTGCCACGTCTATGTGCGCGACGGCGTGAAGCGCAAGCTCGACTGGGGGCTGCGCTATCGCGACCGCTGCGTGTTCGACGGCGCGGCGTGGCGCTTCGCCGCGCGCACGCTGCACGTCGACTGGTCGCAAGACCTGCCGCTGGAGGGCTGAACGATGCACTCGTCACGCCCCCTCGCCGGCCGCACCGCGCTCGTCACGGGCGGCGCAGGCGGCATCGGCGCGGCCTGCGCGCACGCGCTCGTCGCCGACGGCGCAGCCGTCGTATTGATGGGCCGCCGCCGCGACGCGCTCGAACGCACGCAGCGGCAACTGACCGATGCGGTTCCCGGCAGCCGCGTCGCGGTCCACGCCGGCGATGCTTGCGACGAAACCGATCTGCAGGCTGCGCTCGACACCGCGTGGGCGCTCGACAGCCGTCTCGACATCGTCGTGCCGACGGTCGGCGGCGCCGGATTCCGGCCGCTGCTGATGCACGACGCCGAGAGCTTCCGCGCCGAAATCGACCTGAACCTGCAGAGCGCATTCGTTGCGATCCGGCATGCCGCGCCGCGGCTCGCCGACAGTGGCGGCGGCGCGATCGTCTGCATCTCGTCGACCGCCGCGCAAATCAATTTCCGCTGGCTGTCCGCGTACTGCGCCGCGAAGGCCGCGCTCGAAGCGCTGGTGCGCGGCGCGGCCGAGGAACTGGCCGGCGCCAGGATTCGCGTGAACGCGGTACGCCCGGGCCTCACGCGCTCGGAAGCGACCGCACCGATGTTCGCCAACCAGTCGCTCGTCGACAGCTTCCTCGAACAGATTCCGCTCGGCACGCTCGGCGAACCCGAAGCGATCGCGCATGCGGTGCGCTATCTCGCGGGCCCCGAATCGGGCTGGGTCACGGGCCAGAGCTTCGCGGTCGACGGCGGCCATGAACTGCGCACCAACCCGCGCGTCGACGACACGATCGCGCAGATCTACGGCGCGGCCGCACTCGACGCGGTCAAGGCCGGCCGCGCCCCGGGCGCGGCATGAGCGCCCGCCTTCTTTCAACGTCAAAGGAATCCGACAGGACATGAATCGAGTCGCAAACAAGGTTGCGCTGATCACCGGCGCGGCAAGCGGCGTCGGCCGCGCGGATGCGCTGTTGCTCGCCGCCGAAGGCGCGCGCGTGGTGCTGACCGACATCGACGGGGACGCGGGCCTCGCGCTCGCGCGCGAGATCGGCGACGCGGCGCTGTTCGTGCGCCACGACATCGCCGACGAAGACGGCTGGCGGCACGCGATCGCGGCGACGCTCGAGCGCTTCGGCCGCCTCGACGTGCTCGTCAACAACGCGGCGATCTGCCCGGTCGGCTCGATCGAGGACACGAGCCTCGATACGTGGCGCCGCGTGATGCGCACCAACGCGGACGGCTACTTCCTCGGCTGCAAGTACGCGATCGGCGCGATGAAAGGCAACGACACGCCGGGCTCGATCGTGATGATGTCGTCGGTCGCCGCGCTCGGCGGCCTGCCCATGATGTGCGCATACACCGGCTCGAAAGGCGCGGTGACGGCGCTCGCGCGCAGCGTGGCCGTGCACTGCAAGCGCAGCGGCTACCGGATCCGCTGCAACTCGATCCATCCGGACGGCATCTGGACGCCAATGACGCAGGCGCTGATGCCCGGCCTCGACCCGGCCGAGCTCGGCATCGGCAACGATCCGATGGCGCGCATGTGCGATCCGCAGGACGTCGCGAATCTCGTGCTGTTCCTCGCGTCCGACGAATCCCGTTTCGTGAACGGCGCGGAACTGCGAATCGACAACGCGCAACTCGTTTCGTCGCTGTGACGCGACGCGCGACTTTCCCCATCCCAGGAGTGTTCCGATGATTTCATTCACCGGCAAGACCGTGCTCGTCACCGGCGGCGGCGCGGGTATCGGCCGCGCATGCGCGGAGGCGTTCGGCGCGGCAGGCGCGCGCGTCGCGGTCGCCGAGATCGATCCGGCCCGCGCGCAGGACGTGCGCCAGGCGCTCGAAGCGGCGGGCGTCGATGCGCTGGTCGGCACCGTCGACGTGACGCGTCGCGACGAAGTCGAGGCGTTCGCGCGTACGCTCGATGCACGCTTCGGCGGCCTCGACGTGCTCGTCAACAACGTCGGCGATTTCCTGCAGATCGCGAAGCCGTTCGACGACTGCACCGACGACGACATCGCGCGGCTTTTCGACGTCAACCTGCGACAGGTGTTCCTCGTCACGCGCGCGATGCTGCCGTTGCTGCGCAAGCGCGGCGCAGGCAGCAGCATCGTCGGCGTGTCGTCGATCGAGGGCTTTCGCGCGATTCCGAACTGCACCGTGTATGCGTCGTTCAAGGCGGCGCTGACCGGTTTCACGAAAAGCCTCGCGCTCGAACTCGGGCCGGCCGGCATTCGCGTGAACCAGATCGCGCCGGAGACCACCGAGACGCCGCAGGTGCCCGTGAGCGCGATGGTCGCGGCCGAGCATCAAGATCACATTCCGCGCTGGATTCCGCTCGGGCGCTTCGGCGCGGCCGGCGACATCGCGGGCGCCGCGCTGTTCCTCGCGAGCCCGCTCGCCGCATGGGTCACCGGTACGACGCTGCACGTCGACGGCGGCGCCCTCGCCGCGGCCGGCTGGTATCGCGACCCGAACGGCTTCTGGACCAACATGCCGGTCGTCACCGGCAACGGCTTCAATTTCTGAGCAGCATCCGTTCATTTCATGCGGCGCGCGAGCGCCGTCACCGGAGACACCATGAAAATCCTGATCATCGGCGGCACCGGCCTCATCGGCGGCCACGCGGCGCTGCACCTGCACGCGCAGGGCAACCACGTGACGCTCGCCGCGCGCAAACCGCCCGCCCCGGGCAGCGCGCTCGCGCAATTCGACGTGCTGCAGCGCGACTACGTGGCCGGCAACTTCACGCGCGACGATCTCGCGCCGTTCGACGCGATCGTGTTCGCGGCCGGCAACGACATCCGCCACCTGCCGCCGGGCACCGACGAAGCCGCGCACTGGGAACGCGCGAACGTCGAAGCGGTGCCGCGCTTCTTCGCGCTCGCGCGCGAGGCCGGCGTGAAGCGCGCGGTGCTGGTCGGCAGCTTTTATCCGCAGGTCGCGCCTGCGCTGGTCGACAGCGTGCCGTACGTGCGCTCGCGCCATCTCGCCGACGAACGCGTGCGCGCGCTCGCGTCGCCGTCGTTCGCGGTGTGCAGCGTCAATGCGCCGTTCGTGGTCGGGTCGGTGCCGGGGCTGCGCAACGAGATGTTCGCCGCGTACACGGGCTATGCGCAGGGCAAGCTCGCCGGGTTGCCCGTGTACGGGCCGGCCGGCGGCAGCAATTTCATCTCGACGCAATCGCTGTCGGAGGCGATCTGGGGTGCGCTGCAACGCGGCGAAACCGGCAAGGCCTATCTCGTCGGCGACGAGAACCTGAGCTTCGCCGAGTACTTCGCGGCGTTCTTCCGCGCGGCCGGCAATCCGCAGACGGTACCGTCGCTCGACCAGGAGCATCCGCTGCTGCCGGACCTCGCGATCTATACCGGGCGCGGCAACGTCGTGTCGTACGAGCCCGATCCTGCCGATACGGCGCTGCTGCGCTACCGGCGCGGCGATGTGCAGCGCGCGGTGAACGAAGTGGTCGCGCATTGCGGCGCGTAAGCACACGGCGCGACACACGCGAAACAAGGCGCGAAGCGTAAACGACGACGTCCCGCCGCCGGCCATGCATGCCGGCGGCGGGACGTTCGGGTGTCGACTGCGCTACTTCGTTGCGTCGAAGCGGAGCGTCAGCCGCCGATGCGCTGTTCGATCTTGTTCATCGTGTCGGTCAGCTCGGCAGGCAGACGCAGCTTCAGCGTGTCGAACAGCTTCGCGTGCAGCTTCAGCTCCTCGCGCCATTCGTCCGCGTTCATCGACGTCACCGCATCGAACTGCTCTCGCGTGAAGTCGAGTCCCTCCCAATGCAGGTCGTCATACGCCGGCGACACGCCGAACGCATGCTCGCCGCCTCCGCCGTTGCCTTCGAGGCGATCGAGCATCCACTTCAGCACGCGCATGTTCTCGCCGAAGCCCGGCCACACGAACTTGCCGTTCGCGTCCTTGCGGAACCAGTTCACGCAGTAGATCTTCGGCAGCTTCGCGCCCGCGCCTTCGAGCTGCTTGCCAAGCTTCAGCCAGTGCGCGAAATAGTCGCTCACGTTGTAGCCGCAGAACGGCAGCATCGCGAACGGGTCGCGTCGCACGACGCCCTGCTGGCCGACGGCCGCGGCGGTCGTCTCCGAGCCCATCGTCGCGGCCATGTACACGCCTTCGACCCAGTCGCGCGCTTCGGTCACGAGCGGCACGGTCGTCGAGCGGCGGCCGCCGAAGATGAATGCATCGATCGGCACGCCGGCCGGATTCTCCCAGTCGGCGTCGATCGACGGACATTGCGACGCCGGCGCGGTGAAGCGCGAGTTCGGATGCGCGGCCTTGCGCCCCGTTTCCTTGCCGATTTCAGGCGTCCACGGGTTGCCCTGCCAGTCGGTCAGCTTTGCCGGCGGCGTGTCGGTCAGCCCTTCCCACCACACGTCGCCGTCTTCCGTCAGCGCGACGTTCGTGAAGATCACGTTTTCCTTCAGCGTCGAGATCGCGTTCGGGTTGGTCTTCACGCCGGTGCCCGGCGCGACGCCGAAGAACCCGGCTTCCGGGTTGATCGCGTACAGGCGGCCGTCGCGGCCCGGCTTCAGCCACGCGATGTCGTCGCCGATCGTCGTGACCTTCCAGCCGTCGAAGCCCTGCGGCGGAATCAGCATCGCGAAGTTGGTCTTGCCGCATGCGGACGGGAATGCCGCCGCGACGTGATACTTCTTGCCGGCCGGCGAGGTCACGCCGAGGATCAGCATGTGTTCGGCGAGCCAGCCCTGGTCGCGGCCCATCGTCGATGCGATGCGCAGCGCGAAGCACTTCTTGCCGAGCAGCGCGTTGCCGCCGTAGCCGGAGCCGAAGCTCCAGATCTCGCGCGTCTCGGGGAAGTGCACGATGTACTTCACCGGGTTGCACGGCCACGGTACGTCCTTCTGCCCCGCTTCGAGCGGATGGCCGACGCTGTGCACGCACGGCACGAACTCGCCGTCCTCGCCGAGCACGTCGTACACCTCGCGGCCCATGCGCGTCATGATTCGCATGTTCACGGCCACATACGGGCTGTCGGACAGCTCGACGCCGACGTGCGCGATCGGCGAGCCGAGCGGGCCCATCGAGAACGGCACGACGTACAGCGTGCGGCCGCGCATCGAGCCGCGGAACAGCCCGTTCAGCGTCTCGCGCATTTCTTCCGGCGCGATCCAGTTGTTGGTCGGGCCGACGTCGTCGGCCGATGGCGTACAGATGAAGGTGCGGTCCTCGACGCGCGCGACGTCCGACGGATCGGATTGCGCGAGATACGAGTTCGGGCGCTTCGCCGGGTTCAGGCGCGTGAGCGTGCCCTGGTCGACCATCGCCTGGCAGAGTGCGTCGTTTTCTTCCTGCGAGCCGTCACACCACACGACGCGTTCGGGCTCCGTGAGCTCGGCGATGCGCGACACCCAGTCGATCAGCTTGCGATGTTTGACGAATGCCGGCGGAGCGATCAGCGAGCCGCGTGTTGCTTCGGCCATGGTGTTTTGCGACATGGGAATGTCTCCAGATTATTGGGCAGGGATGGGGGTGCGGGGCGAGCCCGCGAGATGAGGAATGCGATCGGAGCGCAGGATGCAGCGACGCGCAAGGCGGGACGCGCGAGCGGAGCGCGTGTCGATGCCGCGATGCGGGCGAGAGAATGTGATGTCTCGAATGAGCGTGCGAACGCGAGTTTCGCCATGCAAGCAACCTGCCGTACAACTCCATGCCGGCCAGCATACCATCGCCGTTATCGGGCGCGCGTTGCGTTGCAACAAGAAACAACTGTGACGCCCTGCCGGCATGGCGCTTGCCGGCAGGTTCTTTTTACTGCGCGCACGCGGTCGCTTTGGGGACGAATCCGCTGGAACGTCCGCCCGGAAAGGGTTTCGCGAAAACGGAAAAAACAGCGCGACGCATTCGTGCGTGCGCACGCGAACCCGCGCGGCCCGAATTAGCGTTTTCGCTATTCAGGCAAACCCCGAATTAGGTTGCGTACACAAACATCCGGCATGAATGCGTTGCGTACGCTACCGCTCAAAACGGCGCGCCCGGCAATCCGGGGTAATACGCGCCCGCCGCCATCCCGCCGTCGACGGACAGTTCTGCGCCGTTGCAGTACGACGCCTCGTCGCTTGCGAGAAACAGCGTCGCGCGCGCGATTTCTTCGGGCAGGCCGACCCGCTGCAGCGGCACGTGCGTGTAATGCTTGTTGACCTCGTCGAGCGGCGCGCCGGCCGGATTCGACATCGCGGTGTTCACGCCGCCCGGATGAATCGAATTCACGCGCACGCCCTGGTGCCCGAGTTCGAGCGCCGCAACCTTGGTGAGTCCGCGCACGCCCCACTTGCTCGATACGTACGCGGCCAGTGCGTTCACGCCGCGCAGCCCGTCCACCGACGAGATGTTGACGATCGAGCCGCGCTTCTGCGCGATCATCCGCGGCGCGATCGTGCGGATGCCGACGAACGTGCCGACGAGATTGATCGACACCGCACGCTCGAAATCGCGTTTCGACAACTCGGTGATCGCGCCGAACATCAGCACCGCCGCGTTGTTGACGAGCACGTCGATGCGGCCGAACTGCTCGACGGCCGCGTCGGCCACGCGCTGCCAGCTCGCTTCGTCGGCCACGTCGAGCCGCATGAAGCGCGCCGCGTCGCCCAGTTCGCGCGCGAGCGCTTCGCCTTCCGCATCGAGCACGTCGCCGATCACGACGCGCGCGCCTTCCTCGACGAACAGCCTGCACGTCGCCGCCCCCATGCCGCGTGCGCCGCCCGTGACGATCGCCACCTTCCCTTCCAGTCGACCCATGTTGTCCTCTTTCAGATTGTTCCGATGCTTTCCGATTCCGGGTTGCCGGCCGCGATGCGCGACGGTGCGCACGCGTGGGCGGCCCGTGTCTGGCGATGCGCGCATCCCGCGCTCGCCGTCATCCCCAGTACGCCTGCCCGCCGTCGAGCGGCAACGTCGCGCCCGTCAGATACGCGGCGTCGCGGCTCGCGAGAAACACGATCGCGCGTCCGATGTCCTGCTCGCAGTCGCCGACGCGGCCGAGCGGGATCGTGCGGAAGAACGCGGCGGCTTCGTCCGGGTTCGCATCGACCCAGCCCTTCAGCCCCGGCGACAGTGCATGCGGCGCGACCGCGTTCACGCGGATGCCGTCGGCGCCCCATTCGCAGGCGGCCGCACGCGTGAGCGCGCGGATCGCTTCCTTGGTCGCCGCGTATGCGCCGTAACCGGACGTATCCCAGCGCACTGCGGCCGACGACGCGAAATTGACGATTACGCCATCGCCCTTCAGATGCGAATGACATGCGCGCATCATCCGTAGCGTCGCGATCGGCCCGGATTCGAGGCCCGCGAGAAAATCCGCGTCCGTCACGTCGAGCAGGCGGCCAAGCGGCACGACCTGCGCGTTGTTGATCAGGATCTGCACGCCGCGAAACCGCTCGACGACCGCATCGACGCACTGCGCGATCTGTTCGGCGTCCATCACGTCGCAGACGAACGGCTCCGCAACACCGCCGCGTGCGCGAATCGCCTCGCACGTCGCGACCAGCTTGTCGCGCGTGCGGCCGACCACGGCCACCGCCGCGCCTTCGGCCGCGAGCGCCTGCGCGACGCCTTGTCCGACGCCCTGCCCCGCGCCCGTCACGAGCGCGACCTTGCCTTCAAGAATGCCCATGCGCGCTCCTTACGCCACGATCGCCGGATGCGCCTGCACGGGGCCGCCGAGCATGTCGCGATACGACGGCGGCTGCTTGCCGTCGAGATCCGCGATGCCGTACCGCAGCGCGGCTTCCGCGCCGACCAGCACCTGCCCCGACAGCGCCATGCGTTGCGGATCGGCGTGGATTGCCTGAATCACGCGGCCGGTGAATTCCGGGCTTTCGGCAACGAGCGAGAATTCCTTGTACAGATCGGGATGCTCGTCCCACACGCGCGTCGTGCGCTCGGTGCGCAGCGGGCCCATCCAGATGGATACCGCTGCAACATCGAACGGTTTCAGGTCGACCGCCATGTCCTTCGCGAACTTGTCGACGCCGGACTTCTGCGCGCCGTAAGCCGCGCCGTGCATGTAGCAGCTAGCGCCGAACGACGACGTGAATGCGATCAGCCCGCTGCGGCGCTTCGCCATCAGCGGCGCCGCGTACCAGCTCGCCACGTAGGCCGAGCGCAGCCCGACGTCGAGGATGTTCACGAGGTCGAGCGACTTCTCCCAGAACGGGCCGGGCAGGATCAGCTGATCGTGCAGATAGGTCGCGTTGTTGACGAGGATGTCGAGCCGCCCGGTTTCGCGTTCGACCCGTTCGAACAGCGCCTTCACCTGCGCGTCGTCCGCGTGGTCGCACGCGACCGCGATCCCGCGGCCGCCGAGCGCGTCGATTTCGCGCGCGGTCTCGTGGATCGTGCCGGGCAGCGGCGCGTCGCCTTGGTTCTGCGAGCGGCCCGTCACGTAGACGGTCATGCCGGCCGCGCCGAGCGCGCGCGCGATGCCCTTGCCCGCGCCGCGCGATGCGCCCGTCACGACGGCGACCGGCGCCTCGTGGGTCTGTGTCATGTTCGATGTCTCCTGGGAAATATTCTCGACCGGCGTCGGGGTGCGCGCGGTCATGCGGCCGGCGGCTGCGCGCCGGCGAACAGCACGCCGGGCGCGTCGCCTTCGTAGCGGGCGGACAGCGTCGACGTGACGACGCAGCGCGTGGCCGCGATCTTCCATTCGCCGTCGACCTTCCGGTATTCGTCGTCATAGGTCGCGCCGAGCTGCGTGAGCGTGCGCGCGTTCGTATCGAGCATCTGGTAATGCAGCCCCCACGTGCCGCGTGCATGCGTGTCGTCGAGCACGGCGATGTCGGGGTTCACGCCGTGGTGCATCTCGACGATGTGCGGGTGGCAGCCGAGCCGCTCGAACACGTCGACGAGCGCATCGCGATGGTCGAACGTGCCGATCCGGCCGTAGTCGATGTGCACGGTGCCGGGCGCGAAACAGTCGCGCATGCCTTGCGGATCCTTCCGGTCGCAGCACGTGAAGTAGCGGGCCTTCAGGCGGCGGATCGCATCGGCGTCCTCGAGCCTGCGCACGCGTACTTCCATTCGTTCGATCGGGGTCATGCCGTCTCCTTGGTCTCGTGTACGCGGATCGAAGCCGCGTCGACGCCACGTTACAGGCGCACGAGATCGCGGCCATCACCTGTTTGGATGAATTCGGTGGTCTGTATCGGCGGGCGCCGACGATGCCATCGCCGCGTTCGTCCGAACAGACGATGCGACGCAGGCGGCTTCGTTCCTACCATCGAACGACACCACCACGAGATATGGCGATGGACGATACGACCCGCACGCTCTTCGAATACGAGCAGATCCGGCAGTTGAAGTACCGGTATTTCCGCGCGATCGACACGCACGACTGGTCGCTGCTCGAACAATGCGTGACCGAGGACTGCGAAGTGCGGCTGCAAGGCGGCCGCTATGCATATGACGGCCGCGACGCATTCGTGTCGAGCCTGCGCGCGCTGATCGGCAAGCCGAGCTTCCTGACGATGCATCACGGCCATCACCCCGAGCTCACGCTGGTGTCCGCCGATCACGCATGCGGCGTGTGGTTTCTCGAGGATCACGCGATCAATCTCGAGGACAACTACCTGGTGCACGGCACCGCGTTCTACGACGACCAGTACGTGAAACGCGACGGCGTGTGGCGCATTCACGCGACGCGCCACGAGCGACTGTTCGAGACCGTCACGTCGCCGATTCCGCCGTCGTTCGCGCTGACCGAGAACCGCTTCGCACCGCGTACGCACGATGCGGCCGCTTCAGCGGCTTCGGCCGAATCGGCCGATTCCACCCTCAACGCTTCCTGAAACCCGGCGGCAGCGCCGCCGATCCTGTCATTCCCTCTGGAGCCGGAGTAATGGAGAAAGTCATTTACGTGTTGTGGCGCGATGCGCAGGTCGCGCCCGATCAGTGGAGCCGCAGCGTGCGCGCGCAGCTCGCGGACAAGCTGCTGTCGCTCGGCGCGCACGGCGTGCAGGCGAACGTCGCCGACGCCGACGTCGCGCCGGCCGCCGCGCTCAAGCAGACCAATACGCACCCGGGCATCGACGGAATCGTCGCGGTGTGGCTCGACAGCGCGAACCCGATGTTCCGGCAGCCGTTCGACGATGCGGTGCGCGCGGTCGTCCCGCACATGGCCGCCTATCTCGTCACCGAATCGCAGCCGATTCCGAACACGCGCTTTCCCGCGCGGCCCGGCGAACGCACGAGCGGCTTCTCGCAGCTCGCATTTCTGAAGCGCCCGCCACGGCTCACGCACGAAGCGTGGCTCGACGTGTGGCATGGCCATCACACGCGCGTGGCGATCGATACGCAGGACAATTTCCTGTACGTGCAGAACGTGGTCGTGCGGGCGCTCACGCACGCGGCGCCCGGCTACGACGCGATCGTCGAGGAATGCTTCCCGGCCACGGCGATGACCGACCCGCATGCGTTCTTCGACGCAGTCGGCGACGAGGAGAAATTCCAGCGCAATGTGGCGGAGATGATGGACAGCTGCGGACGCTTCATCGATTTCGACAAGATCGACGTGGTGCCGACGAGTCAGTATGTCGTGAAGGCGGTGCGGGGGTAGCGCGACCGTCGCCCGCGCAAAAAAAAACGCCAACCCGAAACGGGTTGGCGTTTTGCCTCGTCCATGCCGATTACGAGAACTGGTTCATCGTGTTGTCCTTGCCCGCCGCCTTCAACGCTGCTTCGCCGCTGAAGTATTCCTTGTGGTCGTCGCCGATATCCGAGCCGGACATGTTCTGGTGCTTGACGCACGCGATGCCCTGACGGATTTCCTTGCGCTGCACGCCGGCCACGTAGCCGAGCATGCCCTGGTCGCCGAAGTATTCCTTGGCCAGGTTGTCGGTCGACAGCGCAGCCGTGTGGTACGTCGGCAGCGTGATCAGGTGGTGGAAGATGCCTGCTTCACGCGATGCATCGGCCTGGAACGTGCGGATTTTCTCGTCGGCAATCTTCGCCAGCTCGGTCTCGTCGTACTCCACGCTCATCAGGCGTGCGCGGTCGTACGCCGACACGTCCTTGCCTTCGGCCTTCAGCGCATCGTAAGCCTGCTGACGGAAGTTCAGCGTCCAGTTGAATGACGGGCTGTTGTTGTACACCAGCTTCGCGTTCGGGATCACCTTGCGGATCTCGCTGACCATGCCGCCGATCTGCGCGATGTGCGGCTTTTCGGTTTCGATCCACAGCAGGTCGGCGCCGTTCTGCAGCGACGTGATGCAATCCAGCACGCAACGCGCTTCACCCGTGCCCGGGCGGAACTGGAACAGGTTGCTGGGCAGGCGCTTCGGACGCAGCAGCTTGCCGTCGCGCTTGATGACGACGTCGCCGTTGCCGAGCTGGTCTGCCGACAGTTCCTCGCAGTCGAGGAACGCGTTGTACTGGTCGCCCAGGTCGCCCGGGGTGCTGGTCACGGCGATCTGCTTGGTCAGGCCGGCGCCGAGCGAGTCGGTACGGGCGACGATGATGCCGTCGTCCACGCCCAGCTCGAGGAACGCGTAGCGGATCGCACGGATCTTCGCGAGGAAGTCCTCGTGCGGCACCGTGACCTTGCCGTCCTGGTGGCCGCACTGCTTCTCGTCGGACACCTGGTTCTCGATCTGGATGCAGCATGCGCCTGCTTCGATGAACTGCTTGGCCAGCAGGTACGTTGCTTCCGCGTTGCCGAAGCCGGCGTCGATGTCGGCGATGATCGGCACGACGTGCGTCACGTGGTTGTCGATCTTTTCCTGGATCGCGGCCTTGGCAGCGGCATCCTTGGCGGCGTCCAGTTCGCGGAACAGGCCGCCGAGCTCACGGGCGTCGGCCTGGCGCAGGAACGTGTACAGCTCGCGGATCAGCGCGCTGACCGAGGTCTTTTCGTGCATCGACTGGTCCGGCAGCGGGCCGAACTCCGAGCGCAGTGCGGCGACCATCCAGCCCGACAGGTACAGGTAGCGGCGTTCGGTGCTGTTGAAGTGCTTCTTGATGGAGATCATCTTCTGCTGGCCGATGAAGCCATGCCAGCAACCCAGCGACTGCGTGTACTTGGCCGGGTCGGCATCGTACGCAGCCATGTCGGCGCGCATGATCTTCGCGGTGTACTTGGCGATGTCCAGGCCCGTCTTGAACTTGTTCTGGGCACGCATGCGGGCGGCGGATTCCGGATTGATGGCATTCCACGCGCTGCCTTGCTTCTCCTTCAAACCAGCCACTGCCTTGATGTCGTCTTGATATTGGGACATGTCTATCTCCTGGGAACGAAGCGCATTTGAGTAAAGGGTTCAGCTTGCCCGCCCCGTGTGACGAAGCGAACTGCATGGACTTAATAGTAACGCCGCGCGACGCGCCGTCGATCAACTCTTATATAAGACATAAGATATAAATTTCTCTTGTTTTTCAATGAGATAAGCACGTCGTTTTGCGATGCAAAACAGGTTTTCAAGCGACGGAAAGGCCGCGCGACGGGAATTCGGCGCGCGTTTCGCGATATGAAACGGCCTTTCGGCAGTTGGTGGGAAGACAAGCATCGCGATCCATGCTTCCGGCTTTTGCCACCCGCATGACAAAACGTCTATACTTGGACAATCTATCGACGGCGCGGCACGATGCGCCGTCCCCCGCGTATCGCAATGCGCGCCCTCTTGCCCGCAACGACATGAGCGACTACCCCGTTTTCGACGCGCTGTGCGATCTGCTGAATACGTGCGACGCGCGGTTCCGCGTGCTGGAGCATCCGGCCGAAGGCAAATCCGACGTGATCGCCGCGATTCGCGGCACACGCCCCGAACAGGGCGCGAAGGCGATGCTCTGCACGTTCAAGGACGGCGGCGACGCCACCGCGCTCGCGGTGATCCCCGGTCATATGAAGATCGATTTCCGGAAAGTCGCCGACGCGCTCGGCCGCCGCAAGGCGACGCTTGCGCCGCCCGAGCAGGCGGCCACCGTCACGCGCTGTGTAATGGGCGCGGTGCCGCCGTTCGTGTTCGACGCGAACGTGACGCTCGTCGTCGATCCCGCGCTGATCGAACGCAACGACGAGATCGCATTCAACGCAGGCCGCCTCGACCGCTCCGTCGTGCTCGACGCGTCCGACTACGTGCGCATCGCTCGCCCGCTGCTGGCCGACATCACGCGGCCCGAAACCACCGACGCCCCCACGCTCCAGGCCAGCGCATGACCACGCCCCGCAAAACGCCGCAATCGGAACAGGCGTCGCTGATCGAACAGGTGCAGCGTATTGCCGAAGGGCTCGGCGCGATGCTCGCGCCGTTCACCGAGGTCGTCGTGCACGACCTGCGCACGCCCGAGCATGCGATTCTCGCGATCCACAACAATCTGTCCGGCCGCGCGGTCGGCGATCCGGCGACCGAGCTCGGCCTTGCGCGCATCGCCGACGACGGCTTCCCGCAGGTGCTCGCGAACTACGCGAACCGCTTCGCCGACGGCCGCACCGCGAAGAGCACGTCGATCGGGATCAAGGATTCGAGCGGCCGCTACGTGGCCGCGCTGTGCCTGAACGCCGACGTCACGCTGTTCCGCGGCTTCCAGGGGATGCTGAACCAGTTCTGCAGCACGGAAGGCGAACCGGTCGCCGAAACGCTCGACCCGGCCGGCGCGGACGCGATCCGGCAGCGCATCGATGCGTTCGCGACGCGCCTCGCGACCACGCCGCGCGAACTGAAGACCGACCAGCGCCGCGAGCTGATGCAGGCGCTGAAGACCGACGGTTTCCTCGAGGTGCGCCGCGCGATGGAAATCGTGTCCCAGCATCTCGGCGTATCGCGCGCCACCGTCTACAACGATGCGAAATGAACAAGCGCATGCGCACTCCGTTTACCTGTTGACCGACCCTCCCGACGAGCGACTCATGAACACTCCGACCCTCCCCACCTACGACGACGTCGCGGCCGCGGCGGCGCGGCTCGAAGGCCACGCGCACCGCACGCCCGTGATGACGTCGCGCACGATCGACGAAGCGCTCGGCGCGCAAGTGTTCTTCAAGTGCGAGAACCTGCAGCGCATGGGCGCGTTCAAGTTCCGCGGCGCGTTCAACGCGCTGTCGCGCTTCGACGCGACGCAACGCCGCAACGGCGTCGTCGCGTTCTCGTCGGGCAATCATGCGCAGGCGATTGCGCTGTCGGCGCGCATGCTCGGCATTCCGGCGACGATCGTGATGCCGCAGGACGCGCCGGCCGCGAAGATGGCCGCCACGCGCGGCTACGGCGGCAACATCGTGACCTACGATCGCTATGCCGAGGACCGCGAGCAGATCGGCCGCGAACTCGCGCAGAAGCACGGGCTCACGCTGGTCCCGCCCTACGATCACGCGGACGTGATCGCGGGCCAGGGCACCGCGGCCAAGGAACTGTTCGACGAGGTCGGGCCGCTCGACGCGGTGTTCACGCCGCTCGGCGGCGGCGGCCTGCTGTCGGGCACGGCGCTCGCGACTCGCGCGCTGTCGCCGCATGCGAAGCTGTACGGCGTCGAGCCGGAAGCCGGCAACGACGGCCAGCAGTCGTTCCGCTCGGGGTCGATCGTCCATATCGACACGCCGCGCACGATCGCCGACGGCGCGCAGACGCAGCATCTCGGCAACCTGACGTTCCCGATCCTGCGGCGCGACGTCGACGACATCCTGACCGCGACCGATGCGGAGCTGGTCGACTGCATGCGCTTTTTCGCGACCCGTATGAAGATTGTCGTGGAGCCGACCGGCTGCCTGTCGTTCGCGGCCGCGCGCCGGATGAAGGACGAACTGCAAGGCAAGCGCGTGGGCATCGTGATCAGCGGCGGCAACGTCGATCTCGAGGCGTTCTGCGCGCTGGTATCCGCGGCGGCATGACCGCCGCGGCGCGCGGATGACGTCATGAAGCGTCCGTCATCCGTGCGCCACTGCACCTTCACGTCGCGTTAAGTTTCGCGACCTAGACTCATTGCGTGGTCCCGCAGTCAGTCGTGAAGAAGGAGTCACCATGAACACGCACGCGATCGTCGCTGCCGCCCTCGCGGCCGCATCCCTCTCGGCGTTCGCTCAACCGGGCGTGACGTCATCCGGTTTTCCCGCCGTCTCGCCGCGCGACGACGCCGCGCGGCCCGCTCACCGTTCGCCCGCCGCGCTGCCGCACGCCGGCTTCGTGCTCGCGAAGATCGATCAGAACAATACGCCGCCCGATCGGGGCAGCGATCCGTCCGGCCGCACGCGCGGCAGCACGCATATGTAATGCCGTGTGGGCCGGCCGCGTCGGCCAGCCGGCCCGCATCGCGGCATCACCGCATCACCGCATCACAACGACGGCAGCGACGGATCGCGCGCGGCGAGGATGTCGGCAGTACGCCGCTGCAGCGCGCCGTCGATCGTCTCCGGCTGCGGAATCAGCCAGTAGCGCCCGTCGCGAATGCCGTCGAACACCCGCACGGCGAACGTGTCGGGCGTGAGTCCGTGCGCGTTCAGCATCGCGCGCATCGTGTCGACGAAGCCCTGTACTTCCGGCCGGTCGTGCGCGGCGCCGAACGGGTCGTTGAAGATGCCCGTCTGCACCGGCCCCGGCGCGAGCAGCGACACGCCGACCGGCGCACCGAGCATCTTCAGCTCGCCGTACAGCGATTCGGTCAGCGCGACCACCGCGAACTTCGTCGCCGAGTAAGGCGACATCAGCGGGCTCGGCAGGAAGCCGCCCACCGACGCGGTATTCACGATGCGCGCCGGCACGTTGCGCTCCAGCATGCGCGGCACGAAGCTGCGGATCCCGTTCATCACGCCGTGCACGTTGATCGCGAAGCTGCGCTCGAACCGTTCCGGCGTGATTTCCCAACTGAAGCCGGTCGCCATCACGCCCGCGTTGTTGAACAGCAGGTCGACGCCGCCGAAGCGCCGCCACGCGGCGTCGGCCAGCGCGTCGACGGCTTGCGGCAGGCTGACGTCGGTCGGCACGCACAGCACGTCGGTGTCGAGCGTCGCGGCAAAGGCGTCGAGCTTCTCCGGGTCGAGGTCGGCCAGCACGACGCGCATGCCGAGCGCGGCCGCGTGGCGGACGAGCCCGCTGCCGATGCCGCTGGCCGCGCCGGTGATCACGGCGGTGCCGCCGTCGAAGCGAATCGAGTTCGTCATGTCAGAGTCCTGTCGGGTCGATGTGGGGATGGGCATACGCGGGAATCACGGGCGGCGGCAACGGCGTGCGGCCGTCGAGCGAACGCACCGCGAGCCCCTGCGACAGCGGGAAATGCAGGCTGTGCGCGACGAGGCCCGTGCGTTCGCGCGCCGGCAGGCTGCACAGCGCCAGCGCGGTTTCCGCGAGATACGCGACGTCCTCGGTCGGATAGCCTTCGGGGATATAGCGTGCCGCGCCCGGCGTGCGGATCGCGGTGCTAGGCGCGACCAGGTTCACCGCGATGCCGTCCGCTTCAAGTTCGGCCGCGAGCCCTTGCGTGAAGCGCGACAGCGCGGCCTTGACCGCCGCATAGACGGTCGCGCCGCCCACGCGCGAGAAATCGTCGAACGGCCGCAGCGGCGCGAGCGCCGTGACCGACCCGACGTTGACGATCCAGCCGGCGCCGCGTGCGCGCATCAGCGGAATCGCGGCCTGGGCCAGCGCGAACGGGATGCGCAGATAGTGTTCGATCGTCGTGTCGAACATCGCCATCGGCATCGCGTCGACGCATGCATAGTCGGCCACGCCCGCATTGTTCACGAGGATGTCGAGGCCGCCGGCCGCCCGCGCCGCGCGCGCGACGAGCGTGTCGCGCTCCGCCGCGTTCGACAGGTCGGCGGCGAGCGCGATCGCGCGGCCGCCCGCCTGCTCGATCAACGCGACCGTTTCGGCGAGCGTGCCGGCGGTCGTGGCCGATTGCGTGAGGCTACGCGCCGTCACGACGACGGTCGCGCCTTCGGATGCGAGGCGCTGCGCGATCGCGCGGCCGATGCCGCGGCTCGCGCCCGTCACGAGCGCGCATTTGCCCGCGAGTTGCGCGGTTCTGGGGTCGGTCATGGTGTCTCCGGTGAAGGGGGATTCGGGGCGAAGCGCTCGGTTTCAGCCCGCGATATCCGCAACGTGCAGCACGAACTTGGTTTTCGCGTCGCCCGTTTGAACGAGATCGAGCGCCCGCGCGGCCTGTTCGAGCGGAAAACTGTCGAAGCGCGGCACGCGCAACGCGCGCCGGCCGAGCCGTTCGGCAATCAGGTCGAGCGTCGCGCCGCTGGGCATCCGGCTGTAGGTCATCGCGGTGCGCAGGCCGCGCTTGCCGGCCTCGGCCGCCGTCGCGGCGAGCCGCTCCGCGTCGCCGGCCGCGAGCGTCATGATGTTGACGAGCGTGCCGCCCGGCGCGAGCAGGTCGAGCGCGGCGGGCAGCGTGTCGCCGCCGACCGCGTCGAGCACGAGGTCGACGCCGACCGGCGCCCACGCCCGCACGGCCGCGCCGATGTCCCCGGCGCGATAGTCGATGCCCAGCGCCGCGCCGAGCGATTCGACCGTCTCGCGATTGCGCGCCGAACACGTCGCCGCGACGCGCGCACCTGCCTGGGCGGCAAGCTGGATCGCGAACGTGCCGACCGCGCCCGCGCCGCCGTGAATGAGCACCGTCTGCCCGGCGCGCAGCCCGCCGTCATCGAACAGGCCAGCCCACGCGGCCAGCGCGGGCGTCGGCGTGGCGGCCGCTTCCGCGAAGCCGACTGCGTCGGGCAGGCACACGACCGAGTCGTGGCGCACCGCGACGTATTCCGCATAGGAACCCCAGCGCCCGGCGCCGACGTCGGTCTGCGCGAACACGCGCATCCCGGGCGTGAAGCCTTCGACACCCTCGCCGACCGCTTCGACCACGCCGGCGGCATCGAAGCCGATCACGAACGGGAACGCGATCTGCATGAACGCGCCGAGATAGCCTTCCCGGCATTTCCAGTCGGCGGGATTCACGCCCGCGTACGCAACGCGGATCAGCACGTCGCCGGGGCCCGGCTTCGGCACGGGAACGTCGGCCAGTCGCAGCGCGTCGGAATGGCCGACGCGGTCGATCAGCAAGGCTCGCATGGTGGTGTCTCCTGTATTGATACTTGATATGGCGTATGGATCGGGATCGGTCGCCGCGCGTCACGCCGCCGTATCGGCCAGCAGGCTCGACGCGAGCGGACAGAACGCGTGCGAGATCGCATCGACGGTCCACTCGGGGCTTTCGGCGTCGAACCGACGGTCGACCCAGCCCCAGTGGTATGGATGCAGCAGATATTCGCCGAGCAGATCGCCGACGTGCGCGAATTCCTGTTGCCAGACATGCGTCCACGCGCCCGGCGTCACGATCCGGCTCAACCGCCAGTTGCGGATGCCGGGCATGAACGCGGGCATGCGCAGCAGTTCGCGCTCGAGAGCGGCAACCTGCGTGTCGTCGGCCTGTGGCCGCACGCGCAGCATCAGCGTGCGCCAGACGCCGTCGCGCAGCGCCGGTTCGCGCAGGCCGCCGCCGATCGCGCGGCACCCGGCGCCGTCGATCCGCACGACGCCCGGCAGCCCGGCCAGCGCGGTGAAATCCGTCGCGTGACCGATTGCTCGTCCGTCGCGCAGCACGTCGAGCGTGTAGTCGCCCGCGCCCCAGCATCCGTCGAGATTGCGCTCGAGCGACACACGGGTGGCGCCGTGCAGCGCGTGCGCCGCATCGCGCAGCGCGCGCTCGGTTGCGCCGGTGTCGGCAGTGGCGGAAACGAATACCTGCGCCGTGTCATGCCGCATGGTCGACCTCCGTCAGGGCCGGCAGCGGCGCGTCGGCGTCCGTCATCACGTGGCGGCGGCGCGCGTCGCACAGCGCATCGACGGTGATCCAGAACGCAACCACGTCGGCATCGGTCAGGGCGCGCATCCGGTAGTACGCGGACGCATCGGCAACCTGCCATGTCAGCCACAGCGTGCTCGACTGCCCCGGCACCGCGACGGGCGGCGACACCCAGCGGCCGGCCGCCGTCAGTCCGCGCGCCGCGTGGCCCGGTAAATAGCGGTCGCGCAGCAGTGCAAGCACGTCGGGAATGCGCTCGGGCGCGAGCGTGATTTCGTCTACGATCTGGATCATTCGCGTGTCGTCTCGGGTGGTTCGTGGCGGAATGCGATGCCGGCCGCCTACGCCGTTCCGGCGAGGCCGGAAGCGGCCGGCGTGGATAGCATTCTTGCGTGGCGACGGTCGGCGAGCCCCTATCGGTCCGCTCACCGGCCCCTGTCGCAACGCTCAGATCGGGAGGCAAATGAAACAGCGCGCATTGCCGGCACGCGGCCGCGTGCTGCCGGGCCTCGGCGCACGCCTGCTCGACGAACTGATGCGCAGCGGCGCGCCGTCGGCGCAACCGCACACGTTGCCCGCCGTCGCGGTTGCCGCCGCGACGCCCGGCGGCTTTGTCGCGCTATACCGAGACGCGATCGAACGGCTCGAAGCGCAGGTCGCGCGCGGCAACGGTCATCCGCCGATGCGCAAGCAGGAAGTCGACCTGATGTGTCGTTGCCTGCTCAGCTGTGCAACGCTCGCCGATGCGATCCGCTGCGCGGCCGAGTTCTGCGAGATGCTGAGACCGCGTGCCGGCATGCTGTCGCTCGCGGTGCGCGACGGCCGCGCGACGTTCCGGATGGATTCGCTGCGTCGCACCCGCAGCCCGGCCGCGTGTCTCGTCGACCTGACCGGCCTGTTCTGCTATCTGCAACTGTTCGGCTGGCTCATCGGGCAGCCGCTGCGGCCTGACGAAGTGTGGCTCGGCCATCCGCGCCGCGACGACGCGATGCCGCTGCTCGGGCTGTTCAATGCACCGGTCGACGTCGGCCGCAAAACCTACGGCTTCGCGTTCGACGCAGCGCGGCTCGATGCGCGTGTGATCCGGCAGCCGGGCGACCTCGACGCATTTCTTGTCGACTTTCCGTTTCGTCTGATCGATGCGGCACCTGCCGTCGTGTCATGGGCGCAGCAGGTACGCGGCTTTCTCGACGCGGCGCTCGCGCGCGAGCAGACGGTGCCGGCGCTCGCGGAGCTGGCGACGTGGCTCGGCGTCAGCTCCGCCACGCTACGGCGGCGGCTGGCGGCCGAAGGCAGCGGCTATCACGTGTTGCGCGAGCAATGCCTAGCCGATGTCGCGCGGCGCTGCCTGCGCGAGTCGGACTGGCCGATCGCGCGGATTGCCGCGCATCTCGGCTTCGGTGGCGAGGAAGCGTTCCGGCGCGCGTTCGTGCGGTGGACGGGTGTGGCGCCGAGCCGGTTCCGGCGCATTTGCGTCGCCGCCGACATGCCGTTTCACCAGACGTGAAGCCCGATTCGCGCGCTCCGGGAGAAAGGATTTTGAAAGAACAAGGCAGAGAGTGACGTTTTTTCGCATCCTCCTTCGCACCGGCAATTGACGCGCCGGAGCGCGCGCCATTACGCTTGCGCGCTGATGGTTCCCGGAGACGGGATCAAAAGGGAACGCAGGAGAGGCCGCGCCTCGAATCTGCGGCTGCCCCCGCAACTGTAAGCGGCGAATCCGCGCCACCGCATGCCACTGGGTAAACCGGGAAGGCCGGCGCGAATGACGACCCGCGAGCCAGGAGACCTGCCATCGACCCGAGGTCCAAGCAGCCGCACCGGGCGGGGTGTCCCGATGCGCCACGCGCCGCCTTTGGCGGTCGCTCGTTGCATGGACGGCCCGACCTCAGGACCCATCCGATGTCCCATCTTCCCGAATCCGCTTCCATGCCGGAAGCGTCGCGCCGACATGCCACCGGCATGCGCGGCGTGTCCGCGCACGTCTGCCGCGTCGTCCTGCGCGACGACCGGCCACGCTGTCCGGTCTCGCGATAAACCCACAAGATCGAACGCGGTACTCGCCGCGCCCCGCTTACGCTCGCTGTACGCAACACCATCACGCTCGCTGCCTTATGAACCTTCGCCACCTCCTTGCCACGTCCGCCGCCACGGCGCTGCTCTCCCCGATCGCCCACGCCGCCGGCGACACGGCGACCCCGCAGCCGCCGCAGACCACGGACGGCGCCGACCTGCCGTCGATCAGCGTGACCGACACGCGCCATCTGCCCGAGTCGTTCGACCAGCGTTATGCATCGACGCAGGTGCTCACGCGCACCGACCTCGACCGGCTGTCGCCGAGCGATCCGAGCATCACGCAGGCGCTCGCGACACTGCCGGGCGTCACCGTCTCGCAGAACGGCGGCCCGGGCTCGTCCGCGTCGGTCAGCATCCGCGGCTCGTCGGCCAGCCAGGTCGCAGTGTTCATCGACGGCATCCGGATCGGCTCGCCGACCACCGGCATCGCGCCGTGGGCGGACCTGCCGACCGAGGCATTCGAGCGCGTCGAAGTGATTTCGGGGCCGGCCGCCGCGTCGTTCGGCGCGAACGCGATGGGTGGCGTCGTGCAACTGTTCACGCGCCGCGCGGCCAACCAGCCGAACCAGACCACCGTGTCGTTCGGCGGTGGCTCGAACAAGACGTTCGACACGCAGCTGCGCACGTCGGGCACCGTGCCGTCGACCGGCCCGCTCGCGGCACTGGGCGGCCTCACGTATTCGCTCGGGCTGCACGACTACAACACGGCCGGCATCGACGCGACGCGGCCCGTGTTGCCGTACCACGAGGACGGCCGCAATCCGTATCACGCGCAGGACCTCGATGCGCGCCTCGGCTACGCGCGCGACAACTGGTCGATCTCGACGTTTGCGCTGTATCACCGCTCCGACCTGTCCTATGACAACGCCGGCTATGCGAACCGCCAGCTCGATCATCAGCTGACGACCGGCATCGCATTCCATCTCGACATCACGCCCGATACGCAATTCGACCAGTCGTTCGCTTATGCGAACGACCGCCAGTTCCTGTACGCGAGCGCCCCGACCATCCCGACCGACCAGATCAACTCGCAGCGCATCACTTCGTCGACGTCGCTGACCCGTCAGGAGCACGGGTTCCAGCTGTTCGGCCTGCCGCTGTCGGGCGAGACGAAGCTCGCCTACGACTTCACGCGCGAACAGGCGTTCCTGCCGATCGATATTCCGGACGGCGTACCGACGCGCAACGACTCCGCGTTCTCGCTGCATCAGTCGGCAACGCTCGGCAACGTGACGATGTTCGTCGCGGGCCGTCATGAAATCATCGCCGGCCAGTCGGTAAACACCGGCAACGCGGCCCTGTCGTGGGCGATCACGCCGGTGTACACGGCGCGGGTGTCGTACGGCAACGCGTTCCGCCTGCCGGCCTTCAACGACCTGTACTACCCCGGCTACGGCAATCCGGACCTGAGCCCGGAGCGCAGCGATTCGATCGAGGCCGCGCTCGACGCGAATACGTCGTACGGCACGTTCACCGCCGCGATCTACGACACGCGGGTGCACAACCTGATCGCGTACAACCCCGCGACGTTCTCGCCGATGAACATCGGCCGCTCGCATATCCGCGGCATTGACCTGTCGTACAAGGGGACGATTGGCCGCTACACGCCGGTCAGCATCGCGATCGGCCTGCTGGACCCGCAGGACGAGACCAACGACAGCTGGCTCAACCGCCGGCCGCGCCAGACGGTCAGCGTGAGCGTCGACCACACGTGGGACGAACTGCACCTGCACGCGCTGAGCACGGGCGCGTCGCTGAACTACGGCGGCACGACGTTCGACGACCCGGTGAACACGACCTACCTGCCGTCGTACCTGACGGTGAACCTGCGCGCGTCGTACAGGATCAACGCGCACCTGACGGTATCGGCGACGCTGTCGAACCTGTTCGACCGCCAGTACATGACCGCGTACGGCTACAACACGCTCGGCCGCACCGCGTTCGGCAAGGTCAGCTACACGTTCTGACGCCCGGCTGCCCACGCATCGGCGCCCGCGATCACGGACGCCGATGCGGAGCCGTTCAGATGGATCGAATGCGTTCGCAGCGAACCGCAGTCGACCTTCACGACGCCACGACGCCGCGCACGCCCGCAATCAACTGGATCGCGCCGAACCCCGCGATCACGACGGCCGACACACGCGACAGCCCGTGCATGAACGCGCCGGACATCTTCGTGCGTAACGCGGCGGTCGCACCGCTCAGACACAGCCACCACGCCGCCGACCCAGCGAACACGCCGGCGACCATCGGCGCGACGGACATCCGCATCGCGCCTTCCCGAGCCGCCGACAGCGGCCCAAGCGCCGCGAAAATCCCGATGAACGACACGATCGTCATCGGGTTCGACAACGTCAGGCCGAACGTCGTCAGGAAGTCGCGCAGCACGGTCGTACGCGGCCCGTCGCGCTGCACGGCCGCCACGGCCGGTGGCTGACGCGCGATGGACCACGCCAGCCACACGAGGAACGCGCCGCCGCCGATTTTCAGCGCGACGGTCAGCATCGGGAACGCCGTGGCGATGCCCGCGACACCCAGCGCGCCGAGCAGCCCGTAGATCGCATCCGCGCAGGCGGCCCCGATGCCGGTGGCGAACCCTGCGCGAAAGCCGCGGGTCAGGCTGCGCTGGATGCACAGCATGCCGATCGGGCCGACCGGCACCGCGATCGACAAGCCGATCACGACGGACTTGATGAACAGCATGGCCGACTCCTCGTGTCAGGCAAGGGGGATACCGGCATCGTAGGGAAAGTCCGATCGCCGCTGAAGCCGGTTTTTAAGGAAAAATGGCTGTTTTACCTTAAAAACTCCACCGCCATGGACGATCTGGACTGGAAGATACTTGCGCTGCTGCAGGCCAACGGCCGCATCAGCTACACGGAGCTGGCACGTCAGGTTCATCTGTCGGTGCCGGCGGTGACCGAACGCGTGAAGCGCCTCGAATCGATCGGGGTGATCGACGGCTACACGGCGCGGGTCAATCCGGCCGCGGCCGGCTACGCGGTGAGCGCGCTGATCGGCATCACGGTGCCGCAGCCGGCCAAGGCGAAATTCCTGACGCTGCTGGAGACGATTCCCGAAGTGGTCGAGTGCCATCACGTGACCGGCGCGGATTCCTACGTGATGCGGTTCGTGGCCACGGGCATGGCGCACCTCGAACAGCTGATCGAGCGCATCAACCTGTACGGCGAAACCCGCACGTCGATCGTGATGTCGACGCCGCTGCCGGCCCGCGGGCTCGCGCGCCCGGCTGCGGCGATCAAAGGGATTCGGGGGTGACAGGACACCCCGCGCTACGCGATGCTGTGCAATGCCCCCTTGCACGAACCGGACAACCTGCCATGTCAGTCATCGGACTCGATCATTACAACCTGCGCGCCGATCGGGCGACGCTCGATACGCTGCGCGATTTCTACGTGAACGTCGTGGGCCTCGAACCCGGCTATCGGCCACCGTTCCAGAGCGACGGCTACTGGCTCTACGCGGGGGCGCAAGCGATTCTCCACCTGTCGGAAACGCGGCCCGGCGAGGTGCGGCCAGCGCACGTCGTCAATACGTTCGACCATATGGCGTTTTCCTGCGCGAACGCCGCCGACATGGAGCGGCGCCTCGACAACGCGCAGGTCCGGTACGCGCGCCGATACGTGCCGCTCACGCGCCAGCTCCAGATCTTTTTCAGCGATCCGGCCGGCAACGGTGTCGAATTGAATTTCTCCGAACCCGACTGCGATTCCGGCAACGGACCGGGTTAGCACGCGGTGTTCGGGCCGGCGATTCGTTCGCGCCGGCCGGGCGCGCTGACGATCAGTGCGGATCCGTCACTTGCCGGCCGCTGCGCCGAGCAAGCCGCCGACGAGCGACGTGACCGGCGCGAGCGGATTGCTCGTACCGCCCGACGTTGCCCCGCCACTCGTACCGGTGCCGGGACCGTTGTGCACGGTTGCCGGTATCCCGCCGACCACGCTCGTCACCAGGCCCGAAATCGGCACGGCGCCGTTTGCGCCGTTCGGATTCACGAGGCCGCCGGCGTTGGTAACAGTATTGCCGACCGCCCGAACCAGTTGCCCGAGATCGCCGACGACCGGCTGCGACGAGGCGGCCGACACCTTGGTTCCGGCCGACGTAATCGCCCCGCCGACCTGTCCAAGCAGGCCGGCGACCGGCTGACCGAGACCGGTCGCCGTGCCGACCTGTTGGGTCAGGCTGCCGGCCGTCGTCACGAGAGGCGTGATCGCCGACCCGGCCAACTGGGTCGCCTGCTGCACCGGCCCCGACGACACGGTCGAGCCGACCGTAGCGCCCGCGGACTGCAGCCCCTGGGCTACCGTGTCGAGCAGGCCGCCAACCGGCGTCGTGATGGGGGCGAGCGGCGACAGCGGGCCCGCGCCGAGCGCCTTCACGGTCTCGGCAAGGCCCAGGACGGGATTGCCCGTCGAGCTGACGACGGTGCCGAGCCCGGTGACCGTTTTGCCGACCGGGTCCGGCGTGATGCCGATCTGGCCGATCCCCGCGCTCACCGCGTTCGCCGAGTCGCGGATGATCGAGCCCACGCCGGTGATCGTGGCGCCCGGGCCCGCGGTCACGCTCTTGCCGACACCCGGCAGACTCACTCCGCCGAGCGAGGTGCCGGCGTCCATCACGACCTGGCCAACCGTGCTGACGATGCCGTTCGTGCCGGGCGCGCCGCTGGTACCCCAACCGCCGCTCGTCGTTCCGCTGGTCCCGCTGGTCCCGCTGGTCCCGCTGGTTCCGCTGGTTCCGCTGGTTCCGCTGGTTCCGCTGGTTCCGCTCGTACTCGTGCCGATGTTATTGCCGGCCACGGTCGGCGCGGTGATGTCGCCGCCGCCGCACGCGGCCAGCATACAAGCCGCGGCGATCGCGGCGAGCGCAACGCCGGTTCTGGTGAAATGGTGATACATGGATGCCCCCGTCGGTTTTTCAGATCAATGCATTCGACAAGCATCACCCGTGCCACCAAGGTCGCCATCGATGCAATCCCGCGATCGCCGCGCACCGGGCCCCGCCGGCGGCCGTCCCCACGCGGGACGTACGGCATGCGATCGGAAACCCGCCGGTTCGGCGGGCCCCACGCCGCTCCCGGCGTTCACGTAACACGGGGGCACGTTACGTAGCACCGGCACGGAACGGTGACGACACCCGCAATGGCGTCGCGTTGATCGTCACGGGCTCGACGGTCATTCACGTGACGAATCGGGGCGGCGCAACGTTCGCGCTCGCGAAAGTGTCGTCACGCCCGCGGTTTCCACTGAGCGCGTGACGGCAGCGTCATCGCCGCCACGCCCGCGACGGCACATCCGAGCCCCAGCCACGCCAATGCGGACAGCGATTCGCCGAGCAGCGCGATGCTGATCGCCACGCCGACCGGAACGCGCAGATACGCTTGCGCCGTCGTCCCGACCGAGCCGAGCGTCCGGACCAGCCGGAAGGAGACGACGAACGCGAACGCGGTCGACAGGACGGCGAGCGGCTGCCACGACGGCTCGAGCGTCCGTGGTCGGTCGACCGCGATGCTGGCGGGCACCAGCGGCGTCGCTGCCGACCACGAGCGAGCCGACGGCCGGCGCGGCCGGCGACAGTCCGTTGAACGACCGGCCGTAGATCGCAGCACCGGCATAGCACACCGTCGCGGCGACGATCGCCGCCGGAAACCGCTGCGGGATTCGAGCGTCACTGCCGCTTCACGAGCCGCACGATCGTCAGCGTGCCGTTCACGCGCTCGACCCGAACCCTAACCTTGTCGCCCACGCGAAGCGACTCGATCATGGCCGGATCGCCGGCCTTGAACGTCATCGTCATCGGCGCCATCCCGACGTTCCGGAGCGCGCCGTGCTTCAGCGTCACCATCCCGTGCGCGGCATCGATACGCTTCACTTCGGCATCGGTCAGTGCGGTATCCGGCGCCGACAGCTTCGTGTCGCCCATGTTCATGTCCGACATGCCGCCGGCCGCGCAAGCCGGCATCGCAACAGCCGTCAGTGCACCGACGGCGGCGGCAGCAACGCATCGGATCTTCATCGACAATCTCCAGGACGCACCGCGGATGCCTTCGTGTCTACCGGAGCCAGCACCTGCACCTGCGTCGCAGCATGAACGTCCCCGCTACACGAGCAGCGTCGCGACGGCCCACGCCATCAGCACGACACCCAGCGCGCGGCCGATACGCTCGCCGCCCGGCAGCACCTTTTCCGCAAGCACGAACAGCGACAACGCGATGATCCACACGACGTTCATCACGCCGCCGACGAACAACAGCGCCATCAACAGCCAGCAACACCCGACGCAATATGCGCCGTGGCGTACGCCGAGCAGGAAACTGCCGGACACGCCGGGGCGCCAGTACGTGGTAAGAAAGCGCACCGGCGACCGGCATTGCCGCAGGCATGCCTGTTTCAGCGGCGAGAACTGATAGATGCCAGCCAACGCGAGGACGAACGCGGACAGCGCGGCGCTCTTCGACCACAGCATCATCCCCGAGATCAGGCCGGCGGGCTGCAGCAGCATCTGAAGCACGGCCGCGCCGACCGAAAACGCGAGCCAGGCGACCAGGTAGCCGGCCAGCAGAAACGCCGACGTGAGCGCCGAACCCGCGCCCTGCGCGCCGTGATGCCGCAGCACGCGCCGGTACAGCAGCACGAGCGGCGCCGCACCGGGCGTCATCATCGCGATCATCATCACCCACCACATCAGGATCACGGTCGGCAGCGACGGATCCATGGCGCCCATGTCGTCGGCCAGCCGATGCGGGAACAGCGCGAGCGTCGTCATGTCCAGCGCCGACATGCCGGTCCCGGCGCCCGTCCACAGGTAGGCCCAGCACGCGCCGACGAGCGCGGCCATGCCGAGCAGCGTGACGACGCGCTCACGCGCGAGAAAATCGCCGACGGGGTTCATGCCGTCGCGCGATGCCGGACCACCCCGTGATTGTTCAGGTGCAGCCGTGCGAACTGCGCATAGGTCCGCTCGAAGTCCAGTTCGATGTGACCGTGCGAGTGGCCGGTGCCCGAGCCGATCTCGGCCAGCTCGTACTCGAAACCGTCGGGCAGGTCGATCCGCACGCGGTGTTCGGCGCCCGTCACCGGATTGACAATCGGTTCGCCGACGACATCGAGCACGCCGTCCACGTGAATCCGGCCGCGCCTCGCATCGACATCGACGTCGAAATCGATCTTCGCGAAGATCGGGTCGAATGCCTGCTCGAGCGTCGACGCGAACACCGAGAACATCGTCGCGAACGGATCGGTATCCTGACCGGTCATGATCTTCAGCACGGCGTCGCACTGCGCCGGATCGGCGCGCTCGTCGACGATCGGCTGACACTTGCCGTGGCCCTCGTGCACCGCGCCCGGCCACTTGAACACCACCGCGATCCTGACGCCGTCGAGCACCACGTCGCCATAGTGACCGCTGTCGATCGAAATCGCACCCATCGCCTGGCAATGGCCGTTCGTCGGCAGCGCATTGAACTGGCACGGGCAACCGTACGAGCAATTGCAGTTCATCAGCTCGGTTCCCTGAATCTCCCACGGCGTCATGGCGTCACCTCGCGCGGTCGGCGATACATATCACGCTTCGAATCTAGTGCACCGCGCGGGGAAAGCAAGGCGGCACGAGCCGCGAAACCAGGCCACCGGCATCGCGCCGCGACACGCGCAGCATGCGCTGGATGCGTTGCCTGAAGCAACCGTGATCCGACGAATGCCGACGGCCCCGCCGTGCCGCGTAAATGCGGGAATCCCGCACCGGTCCTGGTTCATACTGTCTGGCAATCGCCGATTCTCCGACCGTCACTGCTGCCCGGATGCCCGCCATGCGCGTTCACGGTGCGTTGCTGTTCCTCGTCGGCACCCTGCTTACCGCGGGCGGGTACGGTGCAACCTTCCTGTTGTCGACGCGATTTCGCGCGATCGGCGGCAGCGATCTCGATACCGGCGCCGCGCTGGCCGCCGCCACGGTCGGCACCTTTGCCGGCCTGGCGGTGGTCGGCTGGTTCTCGCGGCAGGTCGGCGCCGCGCGGATCGCCGCGCTGTCGTCGCTGTGCATCGGCGCCGGCATCGCCGGCTTCGCGCTCGTCGGTCACCCGCCGTTCGCCGATCTGCCATCCGGCTTCCTGGTGGGGTTCGGCTGGGGCGCGTTTCATCTGGCCGCGCCGATGTCACTGGCCGAACGGACCAGCGGCGCCGATCGCGGCATCTGGTTCTTTCGGGCGGCGACCTTCCAGATGACGGGGATCGGCGCGGCGCCGGCGTTCGCGGCATATGCAATGCGCCTGCTCCACTGGTCGATCGCCGACACGCTATACGCGCTCGGCGCGCTGTGCGCGCTCGCGTCGTTGATGCTGGAGATCTTCGGCCGCATGTGTCCGTGCCCGCCCGCATCCGCGGCCGGCGGCCGATGGGTGCGCGATATCGGCGCCATCTCGCGCACGCGCGCGGCCGCGCCGATCGCGATGATCGCGCTCGGCACCTGCGTGTTCTCCGGGCTGATGACGTTTCAGATGTCGTTCGTGCAAGGCACGCAAGCGCACCCCGGCACGTTCTTCAGCCTGTACACGACGACGGTGGTGATCGCGCGCTGGCTGCTCGGCCGCTGGGTCAGAATGGCGCGCCCGGAAACCGCCATCAAGAGCTTGCTCGCGATGATGCTGCTCGGCACGCTCGCGATGTTCGGCGCGTCCGCGCATGCGTCGTTCCAGTCGGCCGCGGCCATGCTGCTCGGCGCCGGCTACGGTCTCGCGTATCCGGTCATCCAGGCGCAGGCGGTCAACGATTGCGCGGACGCGCAACGGCACGGCGTGCTGACGTGGTTCGTCGCGGCGTATTTCATCGGCGCATTCGGCTTCCCGTCGCTCGGCGGATGGGTGATGGTGCACGCGGGCAAGGGGGTACTGCTGATGCTGATCGCGGCGTGCGGTCTCGTGGCGCTATCGCTCGCGATCGTGCATGACAGGCCGGTGCCGGTGCGTACGCAATAGGCGTGCCGTTATCCGGTTTTCTTCGGCGAACGCGCGACGGTGAGCCATCCCATCACCGCACCCGCGACCCACGCGCAGGTCAGCATCAAGTCGAAGTCCATCATCCCTTCGAAATTCGCGCTGTTCTCGAAGCTGCAACGCTGACGGCCGAGGAATACGATGCAGCCGCTGACGACCCACTGGACATGCATGAATATGTGATAGACGGCGAAAGCCGACGTGATGATGGCGATGCGCAGGCGTATATTCGTTTTCATTCGGCGCCGGAGGCGGTAGGCTGGTCTGAAGCCGATCTTATGACAACGATGCCGCATCAGGCAATCGATCGCACACGGATCCAGCGGCCTGCGTGGGCGACACCGAATCGCCATTGGCATAAACCCCGAGAGAACCGATGACTGAACCGCACACGATCGCGCTGATCGTCGATCCGGAATGCGGCGAGCGGATTCGCGAAGTCGCCGCCGGCGCCCGGCACACGTGGGTCGTGACGAGCGACGCGAACGATGTGGTCGTCGAGCGGATCTGGCGCGAATCGCGCATTGCATGCACGTCCGGCGCCGAAGGCGGTGTCACGAGGTTCGATCGCCACGGCGACGACCCGGAAAGCTGGTGCGATTCGATACTCGATGCGATCGAGGACCACCACGGCAACCTTGCTCTGCAGCACGGATACACGGCGCTCGATGTCCATGGCGTTGCACTTTCGGCCCGGCTTCGCTCGGCGCTCGTCGAATGCGGCTTTTCCGTCTTCACACCGACGAACGAAGGCTTTGTCGCCGGCAAGTGACGACATGCCTGCGCTTACGCTTCGTCGATCTGCCTGAGCGTCTTCAGGCAATCCACCGCCAACTGCTGATACACCCGCGTACCGTTCGCCTTCGCGGCGATCTCCGCGTCGCTCAGCCGTCGCACCACGCGCCCCGGCACACCCGCGAGCAGCACCCCTGCCGGCACGTCGTAGCCGGCCTTCACGAATGCGCATGCAGCGACGATCGTCGTGGCCCCAATCGTCGCGCCATCCATCACGACCGCGTTCATCCCGATCATCGTGTCCGGTTCGAGCGTCGCGCCATGCACGATCGCGCCGTGGCCGATGTGGCTGTTCACGCCGAGCCGGCACGTCTCGCCGATGCCGACGTGCAGCACGCAGCCGTCCTGCACGTTGCTGCCCGCCTCGACGACGATCGCGCCGAAATCGCCGCGCAGGCTCGCATGCGGGCCGATGTAGCAGCCCGCGCCGATCGTCACGTCGCCGATCACGACCGCGCTCGGATGAACGTACGCGGACGGATCGACGCGCGGACGCATCCCGTTGAAGTCGAACAGCGGCATCGTCACAGCACCGCGGCCGCTTCGGGCACGAGCGTGAACAGGTCGCCGACGACGCCGTAATCGGCCACGCTGAAGATCGGCGCGTCCGGATCCTTGTTGATCGCAACGATCACCTTCGAATCCTTCATCCCGGCCAGGTGCTGGATCGCGCCTGAAATACCGACCGCGATATAAAGCTGCGGCGCGACGATCTTGCCGGTCTGGCCCACTTGATAGTCGTTCGGCACGTAGCCGGCGTCGACCGCGGCGCGCGACGCGCCGAGTGCCGCCTGAAGCTTGTCCGCCAGCGGCGCCAGCACCTTCGTGTAGTTTTCACCGCTGCCCAAGCCGCGGCCGCCCGACACGATGATGCTCGCCGACGTCAGCTCCGGACGGTCCAGCTTCGTCACTTCCCGGCCGATGAACTGCGATACGCGCGCATCGGCGGCCGCTTCGATCTTCTCGACGGTGGCGCTGCCGCCGTCTGCCGCCACCGGATCGAAACCCGTTGCACGTACGGTGATGACCTTGATCGGGTCGCTCGACTGCACCGTCGCGATCGCGTTGCCCGCGTAGATCGGGCGCTCGAACGTGTCGGCCGACACGACCGCCGTGATCTCGGAGATCTGCGCGACATCCAGCTTCGCAGCGATACGCGGTGCGATGTTCTTGCCATAGGCCGTGGCCGGCACGACGATGTGCGAGTAGTTTGCCGCGATGGTCAGCACGGTCGCTTCGACGTTCTCGGCAAGACCGTCTGCGAGTTGCGGCGCATCGGCCAGCAGCACCTTGCCGACACCCAAGATCTTCGCTGCCGCATCGGCTGCCGCCTTCGCGTCGTGGCCGGCCACCAGCACGTGAATGTCCCCGCCGACGAATTTGCCGACGTCGGCCGCCGCCGCCACCGTGTTCAACGTCGCGGCCTTGATCGGCGAAGCGCCGCCCGCCGATGCTGCGTCGTGCTCGGCAATTACCAGAATCGTCATGTCCTTGCGCTCCCTCTTACAGCACCTTGGCTTCGGTCTTCAGCTTCTCGACCAGCGTCTTCACGTCCGGCACCTTCACGCCGGCCGCGCGCTTCGGCGGCTCGACCACCTTCAGCGTCTTCAGACGCGGCGCAACGTCCACGCCCAGCTCTTCCGGCTTCACCGTTTCCAGCGGCTTCTTCTTCGCCTTCATGATGTTCGGCAGCGTCACGTAGCGCGGCTCGTTCAGGCGCAGATCGGTGGTCACGACTGCGGGCAGTTGAAGCGACAGCGTTTCCGCACCGCCATCGACTTCACGTGCAACAGTCGCACGGCCGTCGGCGATCGTCACCTTCGACGCGAACGTCGCTTGCGGCAGGCCCGCGAGCGCGGCCAGCATCTGGCCCGTCTGGTTCGAATCGTCGTCGATCGCCTGCTTGCCGAGAATCACCAGCTGCGGCTGCTCCTTGTCCACCAGCGCCTTCAGCACCTTCGCGACGCCGAGCGGCTCGACGCTGTCGTTCGATTCGACGAGGATCGCGCGATCCGCGCCGATCGCCAGCGCTGTGCGCAGCGTTTCCTGTGCCTGCGCGACACCGACCGACACGGCCACCACCTCCGTCACGACACCGGCCTCCTTCAGCCGCACGGCCTCTTCCACCGCGATTTCATCGAACGGGTTCATCGACATCTTCACGTTCGCGATGTCGACGCCCGTGCGGTCGGATGTCACGCCGACCTTCACGTTCGCATCGACCACGCGCTTCACTGCCACGAGCACTTTCAACTGCCTGTCTCCTGTTTCGTTGCAACGGCCGCGGCGTGTCAGCGCGCGGTATACCCGCCGTCGATCACCAGCTCCGCACCCGTCACGTAGCGGCCTGCCGGCGACACGAGATACAGGATGCCTGCCGCGATGTCGCGCGGGCTGCCGATCTTCGCCATCGGCACGTGGGTCTGCATGTACTCGAATGCGCGGTCGGGATCCTGGCCCATCTGGCGGAACGCATCCTCGAGCATCGGCGTGCGGATGTAGCCGGGATGCACCGAGTTCGCGCGGATGTTCTTCGCCGCATACAGCATCGCGTCGACCTTCGCCATCATGCGCACTGCCGCTTTCGATGCGTGATATGCGGGCACGTCGGGGCCGCCGACGATTCCGTACATCGACGACAGGTTCACGATCGAGCCGCCACCGGCCGCTTCGATGTGCGGAATCGCCGCACGCGTGCACAGGAACACGCCGTTGACGTTCACGTCCTGCACGCGCTGCCATTGCGCGAGCGTGAGCTCGTGCGTCGGCACGTTGTGCCCTTCGATTCCCGCGTTGTTCACGAGCACGTCGAGGCGTCCGAAGCGCGCGACGATCTCGCCGAACACGCGCGACACGTCGGCCTCGTGCGTGACGTCGAGCGACCAGAACGCCGCGTGGCCGCCCTGTGCGCGAATCTCCTCGACGAGCGCTTCCGCCGGTTGCGACAGCACGTCGAGAATCGCGACGCTCGCGCCGGCCGCGACCAGCGTGCGGGCCGTTTCGGCGCCGATGCCGCGCGCGCCGCCGGTGATCGCGGCCACCTTGCCGCGCAGGTCGAACAGTTCTTCGATGAGTTTCATCATGTCTCCGTGGATTCAGGCGGGCCGGCCGCGTTCGCGGCCGGCCGTCCGGGGCATCTCGCGTTATCGGACGTTTTTCGTCGCGAGGAAATCGATGCATTCCCGATTGAAATAGGCCGCGTGCTCCACCATGACCCAGTGGCCGCAGCGGTTCATCAGCACGACGCGCGCGTCGCGGCAGCGTTCGACGAACTTCAGCGCACCGCCGACCGGATTGAAGCGGTCGTCCGTGCCCCAGAAACCGAGCACCGGGCAGCGCAGGTCGGCGAGCGCGCCGGTCAGGTTCGGCACGCTCATCGTCGACAGCACTTCGGTCGGCTGCTCGACGCACACCTTCATCCGTTCGGCGACGAGCGCATCGGTGACGATCGCCGGATCGTGCACGAGCAGCGTCAGCAGTTCGCGCATGGTGTCGTCATTCATCTGGCGATTGGTGAAGAGCTTCACCATCCGCTGGATCCCTTCCATCCGGAAGTACGTCTCGCGATCCTCGACACCGCCCGGCGCCATCATGATCAGCCCGTCGACTGCGTCGGGATGGTCGAGTGCATATTTCAGCGCGATCGCGCCGCCAAGCGAGTTGCCAAGCAGCACGGCCGGCCCGATGCCGAGCGCGGTGAGCTGCGCGTGCAGCGCGCCGACGAAGAAGTCGAGCGTATAAGCGACGTCGGCCGGCTTCGACGACTGCCCGTAGCCCGGCAGGTCGACGACGATCGCGCGATGGCCGGCGGCCGCGAACGCGGCGTAGTTGTGCTTGAAATTGCTGAAACCGCTGGCGCCCGGGCCGCTGCCGTGGATGAACACGACCGGGCGGCCCTCGCCCGCCTCGAAATGATGCAGGCGCAGGCCGCCCGGTACGTCGGTGAAGATGCCGGCCGGCGGCGTGGTGGGGGTCGTCATCGCGGGTTGTCTCCTTCGTCGGTCGATGGATGCTTGCCACGATGATTGCGCCGCCGGCGCCGGCCGGCATCATCCTTTCAGACTACGAAGCCGCGCGCGCTTCTTCCTATCATCGGCCCACCGAAACGGAGGCAGACGATGAACGGATTCGACTACAGCGGCAAGACGGTGCTCGTGACGGGCGGCACCAAGGGCATCGGGCGGCGCATCGCCGAGCGGTTTCTCATGGCGGGCGCACGCGTGTTCGTCTGCGGGCGCAGCGCGCCCGCCACACCGCCTGCGGCCGGCGGCCGCACGGCGATCTTCGTCGCCGCCGACCTGCGCGACATCGAACAGGTCGACGCGATGCTCGCGACAATCCGCGCGGCGGCCGGCGGCCTCGACGTGCTCGTCAACAACGCGGGCGGCTCGCCGTTCGCACTCGCGGCCGATGCGTCGCCGCGCTTCACCGAATCGATCGTGCGGCTGAACCTGATCGCGCCGCTGCAGCTCGCGCAACGCGCGAACGCGATGATGCAGCCGCAGCCGCACGGCGGCGTGCTGCTGTTCATCGCGAGCGTCAGCGCATCGCGGCCATCGCCCGGCACCGCGGCCTACGGCGCCGCGAAGGCCGGCCTCGTCAACGCGGTCACGTCGCTCGCCGTCGAGTGGGCGCCGCGCGTGCGCGTGTGCGCGATCAGCCCGAGTCTCGTGCAGACGGAATCCGCGACCGAAGGCCACTACGGTGACGACGCTGCGCTCGATGCGATCCGCGCGACGATTCCGGCCGGGCGGCTCGCCACGCCCGACGACGTCGCTTCGGCGTGCCTGTTCCTCGCATCGCCCGATGCGTCGTACGCATCCGGCGCGAACCTGCGGCTCGACGGCGGCGGCGAACGGCCGGCGTTTCTTTCGGCGGCGCAGACGGACGCGCGATGACACACGCGACGCGAGCGGCAACGCACGTTCGCAAACCCGTTATGGGCGGGAACAGGTCCTAGGGAAGTCATCTAGTTCATTTTGACGATTCCCTGCTACCGCGATCTCCCTACTCTGCCTCTCACGACAACCACAGTCGACCGTCGTCGATACCCCAGAGGAGACACCATGCATCAACGGATTTCGCGCCGTACCGACAAGCGGGCCACCGCCACGCTGTCGACGCTGGCCGCCGCATTGCTGACGTGCGCCGTTCCCAGCGCGCACGCCGGCAGCACGATCGACCTAGGCGCCGACACGACGCTGGACTACACGTTCACGCTCAGCTACGGGCTCGGCATGCGCACGCGCGCGCCGAGCGGCAATCTGCTGACACCCGCGAACATCAACGGCGACGACGGCGACCGCAACTTCGCGAAGAACAAGCTGATCGAGAACCAGGTCAGCCTGCTCGGCGAAGTGAACCTGAAGCACGACGACTGGGGCGTGTTCGTCCGCGCGGACACGTTCTACGACCAGGCCTATCGCCGCCCGAACTACAACGACGCGCCGGGCACCGTGAACCAGTCTGGCCAGTACAACAACTTCACGAGCGATGCGCGCTACTGGTCGGGCGGCCACACGACGCTGCTCGCCGCGTATGCGTACAACACCTTCCGCATCGGCGCGACGAGCCTGAACGTGAAAGTCGGCGACCAGGTGGTCGCATGGGGCGAGAGCCTGTTCTTCGCGAACATCGCGGGCGCACAGGGGCCGGCCGACGCAACCAAGTCGTACATGGCGGGCGCCGAGGTGAAGGACATCCTGCTGCCGGTGCCGCAGATCTCGACGCAATGGCAGATCACGCCGAACTTCAGCGTGCTCGGCTACTACCAGTTCGCGTTCCAGCAGAACAAGCTGACGGCGCCCGGCACGTACTGGAGCTATTCCGACGTCACGGGTCCCGGCGCGCAATTCATCATCGGTCCGGGCGGCATGCTGATTCCGCGCGGACCCGACGAGAAGCCGAGCGCGAGCAACCAGTGGGGTATCGGCGCACGCTTTCGCGTGCTCGGCGACACCGAGCTCGGCCTGTACTACCTGCACTACAACGACATGAACCCGAGCGTCGTCACGACTTACTTCCCGACGCTCCAGTACCAGCAAACCTATTTCAGCAACATCAAGCTGACCGGCGCGAGCTTCTCGACGCAGGTCGGTCCTGTGAACGTCGCGGGCGAAGTGTCGTACCGCCAGGGCGCGGCCGTGCTGGTCAATACGCCGACCGGCCCGCAGTCGACTCGCGCGAACGTGCTGCAGACCAACCTGTCCGGCATCTACTCGATCGGGCCGAGCTTCCTCGCGAACTCGCAGTCGCTGATCGGCGAACTGACGTACGTGCATGCGGGCAGCATCTCCGAGCTGGACGGCTCGACGACGCTCGCCAACTCGCGCAACGCGCTAGCGATGGAGATCGCGTGGACGCTCAGCTACAAGAACGTGTTCAACGGCTGGGATCTCGACGTGCCGCTGACCTATACGCACGACCTGACCGGCACATCGCCGCTCGCGGGCGCGCTCGGCTCGCTGACGGGCCAGGGCGATCACCGTGTGACGGCCGGCGTGACCTTCACGCGACTGAGCAACCTGCAGCTGTCGCTCGTCTACGCCAAGTTCCTCGGTTCGCCCAACCCGGTCACGCGTCCGCTGGCGGATCGCGACTACGTGCTCGCCACGGCGACCTACCACTTCTGAGCGGCCCGGCCGCTCGTCACTCAGCAAGAAGAGGATTTGTCATGAAACGAACTCGTCTCCCCCTCCTGCGCGCGACCGTGATGGCCACGTGTGCGCTCGTTGCGACGGCATCGTTCCCGAAGGTCACGCCGGACGACCTGAAGGCACTCGACGGCCCACTCACGCCGATGGGCGCGGTACGCGCCGCGAGCAAGGACAGCGGCGTGCCGGAGTGGTCGGGTAAGTGGCTCGGCACGCCGCCCGACGTGCAGTACAAGCGCGGCGGCCGCTACCCCGATCCGTTCGCGAACGAGAAGCCGGTCGCGACGATCACCGCCGAAAACATGGCGCAGTATGCCGAGCACCTGACCGACGGCCAGAAGGCGATGTTCAAGCGCTACCCGGCCACGTTCAAGATCAACGTCTATCCGAGCCATCGCGACTTCCGCTACGCTGATTCGGTCTACAAGGACATCCGCACGTACGCGCCCGACTCGACGATGACGCCCGACGCGAACGGGCTGACCAACGCGCCGCCGCAGGTGCCTTATCCGATTCCGAAGACGGCCGCCGAGCTGCTGTGGAACCAGCGCTTCTCGTCGGCGATCGGCACCGAGCAGGCGACCTACGACCAGGCGGTCGTGTATTCCGACGGCAACATCGCGTGGGGCAAGGTGCGCTACGACATCTACTCGCCGCGCAACGTCGGCAAGTACGACGTGAAGAGCGACCTGAACAACCGCACGTTCTACCGCAACGCGACGGAGCTGCCGCTGTCCGACCGCGGCTCGCTGATCGTCGGCTTCACGAACTGGGACAAGGCCGGCGCGGACAACTCGTCGCGCACGTGGATGTACAACCCCGGCACGCGGCGCGTGCGCCAGGCGCCGGAATACGGCTATGACCAGCCGCAGGGCCCGGGCGGCTTCCGCACCGTCGACGACGACCGCCTGTACAACGGCCCCGGCGACCGCTACGACTGGAAGATCCTCGGCAAGCGCGAGATCTACGTGCCGTACGACGACTACAAGGCAATGGACAGCTCGGTGAAGTATGCGGACCTGTTGACCAAGGGACACGAGAACCCGGCGTACATCCGCTACGAGCTGCATCGCGTGTGGGTGCTGCAGGCGACGCTGAAGAGCGGCTATCGCCACCAGTATGCGAAGCGCGTGCTGTACATCGACGAGGATTCGTGGATGACGCTGCTCGCCGACAACTACGACGCGCGCGGCCAGCTGTGGCGCACCAACGTCGCGACGACGCTGTACGCGTATGACGCGAAGACGTTCTACCCGGGCGTCGTGTTCTTCCACGACCTGATCTCCGGCGCATACATGGCCGACCGCCTGACCAACGAAGGGCCGATGCCGAAGCTCGACAGCAGCCCGCAGTTCACCGAGGCGTACTTCTCGCCGGACGCGATCCGCAGTTCGGGTAACTGAGCGAGCGGCGCGGCACGCCCGCGCCCCACGCGCCGGAGCCTCGCTCCGGCGCACGACGCCGCCCGGTGCGGCGGCCTTTTCCATTCGAGGGCCCTACCATGTCCAACCGCTTGCACGCGACGCTCGGCGACGAGCTGTACGCCGCGTGGCATTCCCGCTCGCCGGTCGCGCCGCTGTCGGCGCGGCCGCGCCGGCTGTCCCTCGACGATGCGTACCGGATCCAGCAACGCTTCATCGAACGCCGCGTCGAGCGTGGCGAATCGGTGGTCGGCAAGAAGATCGGCGTGACGAGCCAGGCCGTGCAGGACATGCTGAACGTGCGTCAGCCCGATTTCGGCATCCTGCTGTCCGGCATGCACTACGCGGCCGGCGAGGCGATCTCCACCGCGTCGCTGATCGCGCCGCGCGCCGAAGGCGAGATCGCATTCATCCTGGCGCGCGACCTGCGCGGCCCCGGCATCGACCGCACCGACGTGATCGCCGCGACCGCCGCCGTCGCGCCCTGCTTCGAGATCGTCGACTCGCGCATCCGCGACTGGGCGATCCGCATCGAGGACACCGTCGCCGACAACGCGTCGTGCGGCGTATACGTGCTCGGCGACGCGCGTGTCGATCCGCGCACGCTCGACCTCGCCGCGTGCGAGATGACGATCGACAAGAACGGCGAGCGCGTCGCGCAAGGCCGTGGCGATGCCGCGCTCGGCCATCCCGCCGACGCGGTCGCGTGGCTCGCGAACACGCTCGCCGAATACGACGTGCCGCTGCTCGCCGGCGAGATCGTGCTGTCCGGCTCGCTCGCGAAACTGATTCCGGTCACGGCCGGCGACGCGCTGTCGATGCACATCGCCGGCATCGGCGGTTGCGACGTCCGCTTTATCTAAAGGAACGAACCTGATGAAGAAAATCAAATGCGCACTGATCGGGCCGGGCAACATCGGCACCGACCTGCTGTACAAGCTGCGCCGCTCGCCGGTGCTCGAACCCGTGTGGATGGTCGGCGTCGACCCGGCGTCCGACGGCCTCGCGCGCGCCCGCGAATTCGGCCTGAAGACCACCGACCGCGGCGTCGACGGACTGCTGCCGCATGTCGCCGACGACGAAATCCGCATCGCGTTCGACGCAACGTCGGCCTACGTGCATCGCGACAACTCCGACAAGCTCACCGCGCTCGGCGTGAAGATGATCGACCTGACGCCCGCGGCGATCGGGCCGTATTGCGTGCCGCCGGTGAACCTCGACGCGCACCTCGGCAGCGCGCAGATGAACGTGAACATGGTGACCTGCGGCGGCCAGGCGACGATCCCGATGGTGTACGCGGTGTCGCGCGTGCAGCCGGTCGCGTACGGCGAGATCGTCGCGACCGTGTCGTCGCGCTCGGTCGGCCCGGGCACGCGCAAGAACATCGACGAATTCACGCGCACGACGTCCGGCGCGATCGAACAGGTCGGCGGTGCACGCAAGGGCAAGGCGATCATCGTGATCAACCCGGCCGAGCCGCCGCTGATCATGCGCGACACGATCCACTGCCTGACCGACGGCCCCCCGGACGTCGATGCGATCACCGCGTCGGTGCATGCGATGGTCAAGGAAGTGCAGCGCTACGTGCCGGGCTACACGCTGAAGAACGGCCCGGTGTTCGACGGCAATCGCGTGTCGGTCTTCATGGAAGTCGAGGGGCTCGGCGACTACCTGCCGAAATACGCGGGCAACCTCGACATCATGACCGCCGCCGCGGCCGCCACGGCCGAGCGTTTCGCCGAACAGATGCTGGCCGCGACGGCCGCCACCGCTTGAGTCGAGGAGTCACACGATGTCACTTGCAGGCAAGAAGATCACCGTCCACGACATGTCGTTGCGCGACGGCATGCACCCGAAGCGTCACCAGATCACGCTCGACCAGATGCGCGACATCGCGCGCGGGCTCGATGCGGCCGGCGTGCCGTTGATCGAGGTCACGCACGGCGACGGGCTTGGCGGCGCTTCGGTCAACTACGGTTTTCCGGCGCATACCGACGAGGCGTACCTGAGCGCCGTGATTCCGGAGCTGAAGCAGGCGAAGGTGTCGGCGCTGCTGCTGCCCGGCATCGGCACCGTCGAGCATCTGCGCATGGCGCATGCGCTCGGCGTCGGCACGATCCGCGTCGCGACGCACTGCACCGAGGCCGACGTGTCGGAACAGCACATCGGTCTCGCGCGCACGCTCGGGCTCGATACGGTCGGCTTCCTGATGATGGCGCACATGTCGTCGCCCGAGCAGCTCGTCGTGCAGGCGAAGCTGATGGAATCGTACGGCGCGAACTGCATCTACATCACCGACTCGGCCGGCCACATGCTGCCCGACGACGTGACCGCGCGAATCGGCCAGGTGCGTGCCGCGCTGAAGCCGGAGACGGAACTCGGATTCCACGGCCACCACAACCTCGCGATGGGCGTCGCCAACTCGGTCGCGGCGGTCGCCGCCGGCGCGAACCGGATCGATGCGGCCGCGGCCGGCCTCGGCGCGGGCGCGGGCAATACGCCGATGGAAGTGTTCGTCGCGGTGTGCGACCGGATGGGGATCGAGACGGGTGTCGACGTGTTCGCGACTTCCGACGTCGCCGAGGATCTCGTCGTGCCGATCATGGATGCGCCGATCCGCCTCGACCGCGATGCGCTGACGCTCGGCTATGCGGGCGTCTACTCGTCGTTCCTGCTGTTTGCGAAGCGGGCGGAAGCGAAGTACGGGATTCCGGCGCGCGACATCCTCGTCGAACTGGGCCGGCAGCGGCTCGTCGGCGGGCAGGAGGACATGATCGAGGATGCGGCGCTGACGATGTCGCGGGCGCGAGCGGTGGCGGCTTGAGTTGAGTGCAGGAGTACGACGGTCTTTCCGGCCGTCGCAATGAAAAACGCGGAGCCTCGTGCTCCGCGTTTTCCTTTCCGACGCGCCTGGGAGTGCCTTGACGCGACGCTTCGCTCAGAACCGCTGCGACGGAATGTTGCCGCCGTCCACGACCAGCTCGGCGCCCGTCACGTAGCTCGCCTCCTCGGACATCAGGAACCGCGCCACGCGGCCGATCTCCGCCGGATCGCCGAGCCGGCCCAGCATGATCCGGCGCTCGAACGTGCCGGCCGGCAACGCATCGACGGTCGGCTGGATCATCGGCGTCAGGATCTGGCCCGGCGAGATCGCGTTCACCCGGATGCCGTCGTTGCCGAGGCTGTCAGCGAGCGAGCGAACCAGCGCGAGCACCCCGCCCTTCGACGCCGTGTAGGCCGGAATCAGTCCGTTGCCGAGCGTCGCGTTGATCGACGCGATCGCGACGACCGCCGAGCCTGACTGCGCACGCAGGTCCGGCAGCATCGCCTGCACGAGCAACGCCAGCGCACGCAGGTTCACGTCGAGCACGGCGTCCCAGCGTGCTTCGGTCAGCGCGTCGATGCCGGTCTGGTCGACCACGCCAGCCGCATGCACGAGGCCGCCGAGCGTCGGCAACGCACCGCGCGTCGCGGCGAGCGCGTCGTTCATCCGGCTGCCGTCGCGCAGGTCGACGCCGACGCCGAATGTCGGCACACCGTAGCGCTCGGCCAGCCGGCCGGCCACGTCGCGCGCCTTGTCGGCCTGGATGTCCCAGATCGCGACCGGGCGGCCGACCGCCGCGAGCGCTTCCGCACATGCGTGACCGATGCCCGATGCGCCGCCCGTCACGATGACGCCGGTGGAAGGTGCATCGAATGCGATGCGCGATACGTCGCCATGCGCGGAAGAGGTTTGATTCGTCATGCGTTGTCTCCTTATATCTTCGATTTGCTTCAAACTTCAGGGGTGGCGCGCCGTTTGACGCGCTGTGTTGTATGTCGTATGTCGACGATTCAGTCGTCGATGGTCGCACGTCACGTCGAATTGCGTACGGGCAATTCGCGCAACGTGTGCTTCAGTACCTTGCCCGATGCGTTCAGCGGCAGCGCATCGACGAACGCGATGCCGCGCGGCACCTTGTAGTTCGCCATCCGCGTGCGGCACCACGCGGCAAGCGTCGCTTCGTCCAGCGACGTGCCTGCGCACGGCACGACGAACGCGTGCCCCGCTTCGCCGAGCCGCGCGTCCGGCACGCCGATCACGGCGACCTGTGCGACGTCCGGATGCGCGGCGATCATGTTCTCGATTTCCGCCGGATAGCAATTGAAGCCGCCGACGATGTACATGTCCTTCAGGCGATCGGTGATGCGCAGGTAGCCATGCTCGTCGAGCACACCGACGTCGCCCGTATGCAGCCAGCCGTTCGCGTCGATCGTGTCGCGCGTCGCGGCGGCATCGTCGAGGTAGCCCTGCATCACGTTGAAGCCGCGGATCAGGATCTCGCCGGGCATGCCGGCCGGCACGTCGGCTCCCGCTGCGTCGATGCAACGCAGTTCGATCCCGGGCAGCGGACGGCCGCAGGTCGTCGCGGCAATGCGCTCGTCGTCGCCGGTGCGGCAGACCGTTGCGAGCCCGCAGCATTCGGTCAGTCCGTATGCGGTCAGCACCGACGCGAAGCCGAGCCGGTCGCGCATGCGCGAGATCAGGTCGGGCGCGACGTTCGCCGCGCCGGTAACCGCCACGCGCAACGACGACCGATCGAAGCGCTCGAGATCCGGACGCGCGAGCAGGCTCAGATAGAGCGTCGGCGATCCGGGCAGGAAGGTCACGCGTTCGTCCGCGATGCGGCGCAGCACCACATCGGCATCGAAGGTTGCCTGCGGCAGGATCGTCGCGCCGCGAATGAGCGCGGCCAGCCAGCCGGCCTTGTAGCCGAACGCGTGAAAGAACGGGTTGACGATCAGGTAGCGGTCGCCGGCCTGCAACCCGACCAGCGTCGACCACTCGTCGAACGCGGCCAGATTCTGCCCGTGCGCTGTCACGACGCCCTTCGGCCGGCCGGTCGTGCCGGACGTGAACAGCACGTCCGACGGCGTGTGCGGCGCGATCGCGGCGATCCGCTCGTCGAGCACAGCGTCTGGCGTCGCATCGGCCAGCGCGACGAATGCGTCCCAGCCCGCCGCGCCGGCCTGCGGATCGCGCAGCACGACCGTGTGCCGCAGCGACGGCAGCGCATGCCCGGCGAGCATGTCCGGATAGCGGGCGCCGAGAAACGAGCCGATCGAGAACAGCACGCGCGCGCGGCTGCGGCTCAGGATGTCCGCGGCTTCGTCGCCCTTGAGCCGGGTGTTCAGCGGCACCAGCGCGGCGCCCGCGAGATGGACGCCCAGCGCGGCGATGATCCACTCGTGCAGGTTCGGCGCCCAGATCGCGACGCGCTCGCCCGGCTGCACGTCGAGCGCGATCAGCGCACGCGCGGCACGCCGGGCCGCGTCGTACAGCGCCGCGTAGCCGATGGAACGGCCGTCGTCGACGATCGCCGTCTGCGTCGCGTAACGGCGCGCTGATTCGGCCAGCATCGCGGGGATCGTCGATGGTACGGGAAGCGTTGAGGTCACGGGGCACTCCGTTGGATGGAGGGACCGCCCGCGTCGGCCACGCGGAGCGGCGGATAGTCGGTGAAGCCGCGCTCACCGGGCGTGTACAGCGTCGCGCGGTCGAACGCGGCAAGCGGCGCGCCATCCCGCAAGCGGACGACGAGGTCCGGATTCGCGATGAAGTGCCGTGCGAACGACACGGCGTCTGCATGGCCGGCGGCAAGCACGCTCGTCGCGCTGTGCGCGTCGAATCCATCGTTCGCGATCAACGGACCGTGGAAATGACGGTGAGCCAGCGCGAATGCATCGAGTTGCCGGTCGGGCGAGCGGCTCACGTGCAGATATGCGAGTTCGAGCGGCGATACCGCGTCGAGCAGCGCACCGTACGTCGATGCGGGATCGTCGTCGTGCATGTCGTTGTACGGATTGCCGGGGCAGATGCGCAACCCGACCCGCTGTGCGCCGATCGCCCCGGCCATTGCTTCGAGCGCTTCGATCGTGAAACGCGCGCGCCGCTCGGGGGTTCCGCCGTAGTCGTCGGTGCGGTGGTTCGAACAGGCCAGCAGGAACTGCATCGGCAGATAGCCGCTGCTCGCGTGCAGTTCGACGCCGTCGAAGCCGGCCGTGCGCGCGTTGACGGCCGCCTGCCGGAAGCCGTCGATCACGTCGGGAATCTCCGCGCGCGTGAGCGCACGCGGCATATCCAGCGACACCTGGCCGTGCCCGTCCGCGTGGATCGTGCCGTTCGCACGCAGCGCGGACGGCGCGACGGTATCGGCGCCCGGCGCCTTGTTCAAGCGCGACGCGACGCGCCCGACGTGCATCAACTGCAGCACGATGCGCCCGTTCTCGCGATGCACGGCGTCGGTCACGCGCCGCCACGCGTCGATCTGGCGTTGCGTCGCGATGCCGGGCGTGCGGCAATAGCCTTTGCCGTCGGCGTGCGGATACGTGCCTTCCGCGACGATCAATCCGGCGCCCGCACGCTGCGCGTAGTACGCGATGTGCAGGTCGCCGGGCGCGTCGTGTTCGTCCGCGCGGCTGCGCGTCATCGGTGCCATCACGATGCGGTTCGGCATCGCGAACGCGCCGATGCGCGCCGGTTCAAGGAGCGGCAGGGTCATGAAAAGGGGCCTCCGTGGGCACGTCAGCGCGTGCGAATTTTCGGGAATGCCGAACCGCGCCGCATCGTCGCGAGGAACGCATCGAGCGGCGCCGGTGCCGCGACGTCAGGCAGCCCTTCGGGCCTGTCGGACCAGAACGCCTGCCACGACGGCCACAGCGCATGCCACGAACCGTCGTACGGCTCGCGGCCCGGCCAGCGCATCTTGCGTTCGCCGATCGGCGGCCGGTTCAGGTCCGACGCGTACAGGTAGCATGGATAGCGTCGGCGGAAATACCAGCGCCCGTCGATCCGCTCGTAGTCGTCCCAGTAAAGCATCTGCATGACGACCCACTCGGGGCCCGTCTCGTGCTCGTTCTTCGAATAGACGACGCCGCTCGCATGGTCGGCATCCGAGAATTCGACGATGTGACCGCCGACGTGATGCGACGTGACGGTGAACTGGTGACGCAAAGTGTCGTCGATCCAGCGTTTCAGGTGTGCGCGCCCGATCTGGTCCTTGCTGACCACCACATCCTCGGGAAACAGGTTCGTCCACGCGTCGAGATCGCGCATGTCGAGCGCGAGCGCGTATTGTGCAGGCAGCATGCGGATCGCCTCGATCGATTCGAGTCGGTCGATCCGTGCGAGCAAGGTCGTGTCGTTCATCGCGTGACGGCTCCGGCGGGATCGGTTGGCACGCCGAATTGCGCGCGCCGTTCGGTCGACGTGTCCGACACGTAGTCGGTTGCGCCGACATCGAGGCGGCAAGTCTTGCCGCCGTCGACGACAAGGCTTTGCCCGGTGATGTACGAGGCTTCGTCGGACGCAAGGAACAGGATCGCATCGGCAACTTCGCGCGGCTCGCCGATGCGCCGCAGCGGCACCGCGCGTGCCGTGCCTTCACGCATCGCATCGTCCTGCAGCGCTTCGCGCGTCCCTTCGCTCCACACCACGCCGGGGATGACGACGTTCACGCGGATTCCGTCGGCCGCGCCCTCGAGCGCGACTGCGCGGCTGAAATTGAGCACGCCGGCCTTCGCCGCGCCGTACGCGGACAACCCGGGACTGCCAAGCAGCCCGACGACCGAGCCGAGGTTGACGATCGCGCCACCGCCCTGCCGCTTCATCGCGCGCAGCGCCGCGCGCGTGCCGAAGAACGCGACATCGAGCGTACCGCGCAGGCAACGGTGCCAGTCTTCCGTGCTGACCTGGTCGATGAGCCCCCACGTGTAATTCACCGCGTTGTTGACCATCACGTCGAGCCGGCCGAAGCGCTCGAGCGTCGCGTCCACCGCGCGTTCGATCGACGCCTCGTCCGTCGCGTCGGCCTGGATCCAATGCGCGTCGCCGCCCGCCGCGACGATCTCGCGCGCGACCAGTTCCAGAGGCTCCCGGCGCCGGCCGCACAGCATCACGCGCCCGCCCTCCGCAGCGAAGCGCTGCGCGGTTGCCGCGCCGATGCCAGTGCCCGCGCCGCTGATCAGCGCGGTCTTGTACTGCAAACGTCCTGTCATGGTGGTCTCCTAGATCATGTACATGCCGCCGCTGACCGACAGCGTTTGCCCGGTCATCTGCCGGGCGTCGTCGGACGCGAGGTAAAGGATCGAGCGCGCGATGTCGTCCGGTTCGGCCATGCTGCCGAGCGGAATCGCGCGTTCGAGTTCGCGCGCCCACTCGTCGGGAATCGACTGCATCATCGGCGTGCGGGTCGGGCCGGGGCAGATCGCGTTCACGCGAATGCCGCGCGGGCCGAGGTCGCGCGCGAGACAGCGCGTCAGCCCGAGGATCGCGGCCTTCGACGCGCAATAGGCCGGCGGCCCTTCGCCGGACAGCGCCGACACGCTCGCGATGTTGACGATCGCGCCACGCACGCCTGTGGCGATCATCAGCCGCACGGCCGCACGCGAGCAGAAGAACGTGCCGTTCAGGTTGATGTCGACGATCCGGCGCCAGCCCGCGTCGGTGAGATCGACGATCGCGTCGGAGAACACCGTCGGCGTGTCGCCGTTCGCCAGTTGCCGCGCGCGCTGCGCGATGCGCTGCTGCGCGAGTTCGAAGCCGTCGCCCGGCACCTGCCCCGCGCCCGCGTTGTTGACCAGCACGTCGAGCCGCCCGTAGCGCTGGCCAATTGCGTCGAACAGCGCGGCAACCGCGTCGCTGTCGGCCACGTCGCATGCCTGGGCGAGGCCCGTGCCGGCAGCCTGCGCGAGATGCAGCGTCTCGTCGGCGCGTGCGCCGTCGAGATCGGCGGCCACCACCATCGCGCCGTGCGCGGCGAACCGCAGCGCGGTCGCGCGCCCCATGCCCGATCCCGCGCCCGTGACGAGCACCACCTTGTCGTTGAATGACATCGCAATGCTCCTTCAGATGGTGTGAAGCCCGCTGGCCGCGAGCGGCGGCACGTCGTGCAGCGTGCGCCACGCGCCGTCATGCCATTCGAAGACCTTCCTGCAGTCGAGGTCGGCGGGCAGCTTCGCGACGTCGGTATAGAACTGCCGGTACCAGTCGCGCAGCTGATAGATCGGACCGTCGCCTTCGCACAGCACCGGGAAATCGATGCGCGTCTTGTTGTGCCAGATCTCGACGTCCTGGAAGAACGACCGGTGCGCCTGTTCGACATACGCGTCCGCAATCGCGCGGTTCGCGTCGTCGGACAGCGCCGGATCCTTGCGGATCATCACGCCGTAGCGCAGATCGAAGCTGTGCTGGTTGATCGGCACATGGCAGTTCAGCAGGATACTGTCGACCGCGCGACCGCCGACGTCGGCCGTCATCCGCGTGATGTGGTACGCGGGACCGAAATACGCACTGTCCGCGACGAGCCCGTTGCCGAGCAGCTCGCTCTGCCCGCCGCGAAACATCTGGTAGCCGGTGTGGCCGATGAAGGTGTTGCAGAAGTAGTTCGCCGGCGAGCCGTGGACCGGGCCGAAATGGGCGACATCCGCGAGGTTGTCGACGAGTTCGCGGCAGTTGGTTTGAATCGTCATCTTGCGGACCGCCCACGGCGTCCATTCGCCGGAACGGCATGCGTCAATGCGCGGAATCGCGACGTGCGCGGGCGGCTCGTCGCCCTCATGGTCATGCCACACGAACAGCAGCGCGTTCTGTTCGCATACGTGCCACGACCGGATCCGCGCCTTGTGCGGCACGCGCGGCGCATACGGCACGTGCTCGCAAGTGCCGTCGCCACCCCAACGCCAGTGATGGAACGGACAGACGAGCGCATTGCCGCGCACCTCGCCCTTCGACAGGTCGGCGCCCACGTGCGGGCACCATGCGTCCAGAATGCGGATCGCGCCGTCGCCGCCGGCGAACGCGACGAGCTGCGTGCCGAAGATGTCGAGCCGGTGCGGCTTGCCGTCCCGATAGTCGGCTGCGAGCCCGAGGCAATGCCAGCCGCGCGCATAGCGGTCGCCCAACACCTGGGCGGCGTGTTGCAGTTCCATGTGTCCCCTCCGTGTTCGAGTCATGTGCAGGCCCATTGTCTGAACCGGGTCGGGGCCGGACATACTCCGGATGGACGAGATCGCCGGCTGCGCGCGGAACCGGCACGAGTTCGTGTTCGGAACGGGCGTAAACAACCCCGGTTTGGATTAGAAATGGCGTCCCGCCATGCCGATCGCACGACGGCTTCAGCACAGCCCGCGATACGCGAGCCACACCGGATGCGCCGGTGGTTCGACGGTGGTTCGACAAAGCCGGCTAATGGCACGCCCGCATTCCCGTTCCCGCCGGTGTACGGCACTCTCGCGATATCGCCCGCCGCCCGCGAAGGCTCGGCGACACAACGAAAGGACAGGAGACACCGCAGTGCCCACGACCGTCCATCCGCCCGCGCACGCCGGCGCCGACCTTGCCGCGGCGACGCCCGACGAACTGAGTGACCTGATCGGCCTCGCCTACGAGGGCGTGACGTCCGCCGTCCCGTGGCACGGGCTGCTCGACGCGTTGCGGGTCCGGCTCGCGGCCAATTACGCGACGCTCGTGCTGCGGCCGCCCGCCGATGCGATGAAGGGATTGATCGTCACGTCGAGCCTCGTCGATACGTCGGTCGGCACCGGCGCGTATCTGCAGCGCTTCTATACGCTCGACGCGTTCGTCAATTTGCCGCGCGACACGGTCACGACCGTCCACGAAATGCTCGGCGAGCGCGGCTGGCTCGACAGCGAGAAATACCGGAACTTCGACCGGATGTACGACGTGCTGCATGTGATGGGCGCGGACATCCACGTGGACGCCGACAACGAGTGCCGGTTGCGCATCTGCCGGCCGCACGGCGCGCCGCCGTTCGACGCGAGCGACAAGCGGCTGTGCCGCTTCCTGCTGCCGCACCTGAAGCGCGCGGCAAACCTGCGCGCGAGCCTCGAGGTGGCGACGAACGAGCGCCATCTGTATGCGGAAACGGTCAGCCAGTTGCGGATCGGCGCGATCCTGCTCGACGAGCAGGCCCGCGTGATGAAGACCAACGACGACGCGGCGCAGGTGCTGGCCGAACGGGACGGACTGTTCGTCGTCGACGGCAAGCTCGCGTGCGATAGCGCCGCGAACCAGCGGATGCTGCACACGCTGGTTCGCGACGCGCTGGCACGCAAAACCGGCGCGGCGCACGGGATGACGCTCGCGCGCCGCGCCGGACGCGCACGGCTGGGCCTGCTCGTACGGCCGCTGCCGATCGACGAGCAATCGGGCCGCAAGCGCCGCGCGGCCGCCGTCGTCCTGGTGCGCGATCCCGATTGCCGGCCGCAAATCTCGGGCGAGACGCTGCAGGCCATGTTCAACCTGACCCGCAGCGAGGCATCGCTGGTGCTGCATCTGACGCAAGGATTGTCGCTGCAGGATGCCGCCGAAACGATGGCGATCCGCCATAACACCGCGCGTTCGCATCTGCGTGCGGTGTTCTCGAAAATGGGCGTGACGCGGCAGACCGAGCTGATTCAAGCGATCGAGCATTGCGTGATTCCGTTGCAGTAAGGCCGTCACTACGCTGCGATGCCGACCGCGATCCGTGTGACCCCGCCCATTCCTTACGGTAAGCCGTCAGCAGCTTCTGCGCAGCCGATCCAAAAGCGTCCCGGCGAATACAGCCATGCGGCTTGCGCGTCTGCTGCCCCCGCCCTGCTGACACCACGCTGGCAGCAGGCGGCGCTTAAGCTCGCAGGATCCCCCGTTCAGGAATGCCGTCAATGGCTCATACCGGAGCACTTTCCGCACTCGCCGGCCGCGTCGTCAAACGACGCAGCGTCACGCTGCTGACGCTGTGCATGGCCGTGCTCGTCGCGCAGGTCGACACGGCCGTCGTCAATCTCGCGACGCGCGCGATCGGCGCGTACTTCCATGCGGGCGTCGGTGCGCTGCAATGGGTCGTCGACAGCTACAACCTCACGTACGCGGTGCTGCTGCTGACCGGCGGCCTGCTCGCCGATCTGCTGGGCCGGCGCCGCATCTTCATGGCCGGCACGGCCGTGTTCACTATCGCGTCGCTGCTGTGCGCGCTCGCGCCGTCGGTGTCGGTGCTGATCGGCGCCCGCGCACTGGCCGGCGTCGGAGCGGCGCTGCTGCTGCCGGCGTCGCTCGCGATCGTGCGGGTCGTGTGGCGTGATCCGGTCGAGCGCGGCCGCGCGCTCGGCATCTGGGCCGCGTGCAACGGCGTCGCGATGGCGATCGGGCCGACCCTCGGCGGCGTGCTGATCCGGCACTTCGGCTGGCGCAGCATCTTCTTCGTGGTCGTGCCGCTGAGCATCACGGCGATGCTGCTCGCGGTGTCTGCCGTGCCTGAGTCGTCCGGATCCGCGCGGCCGGCACTTCGACGGCGGCGCGCAGGGCACGGGCGCACTCGCGCTCGGCACGCCCGCGTATGCGGCGATCAGGTTCCGCGATTCGCCGATTGCCAGTGCAATCGCCACCTGCATCGCGATCGCGTCGTTCGTCGCCTTCATCGCGATCGAACGGCGCCATGGCGACGCCGCGCTCGTGCCGCTCGACATCTTCCGGCTCAGCGCGTTTCGCGGCGCGATCGCGGCGACCACCGGGATGACGTTCGGGATGTACGGTGTGCTGTTCCTGGTGCCGCTGACGTGGCAGAGCAGCGGCCGACTCGATTCGACCGGCGCGGGCCTCGCGCTGCTGCCGATGGCGCTCGTGTTCGTCGTCGTATCGCCGTGGTCCGGGCGATTGTCCGAACGGGTCGGCACGCGCGTGACGACGGCCGGCGGTGTCGCCGTGATCGCGAGCGGGCTCGCGGTGATCGGCGCGTGGGCCGCGTCGCCGGACCTGCTCGCCATGGAGATCGGGCTTGCGTTGACGGGGCTCGGAATGGGCGTCGCGACGGGGCCGCTGATGACGGTGGCCGTCGGTGCGGTCGATGTCGCGCGCTCGGGCACCGCGAGTGCGCTGGTCAACGTCGCGCGGATGACCGGCGCGACGCTCGGGATCGCGGTGCTCGGCACGCTGTTCGCGGCCTTGCATGGCGGTATGGCGGGTTTGCGTGCGGCGATGTTCGCCGGTGCGGTGGTGCAGCTGGCGGGGGCGGTCGGAGCGGCGGTCAGCGCGCAGCACGTGCGGCAGTCGGCGTAACGATGCGTTGCTCGCCACGCGCGTGTCGGCGCGAACCGCATGGCATGCGCTGGTGGCAGCCGGTGGTTTGCCGTTTGCCGTAGCCGGTCGTCACCGGCCATCTGGCGTCACACGCCAGCCGCCATCCACCCGCCGCGTCAGCGATGCTTCCAGTGATGTCTGCGCCGCCGATGCGCTTCACGCGCCTGCAACAGCGCCGGCATCAATTCCTCGATGTACTGCCGCGCCTGCCCACGCGTAACGACCTCGCTGAAACGCTGGTGTGCCTTGTCGTGGCCGACCAGCGCCGCATGTGCCTTCTTCAGGATATGCAGGTACGCGATCAGGCTCGTGCCGTCGCGCACAGGCAGCGCATCGCGCGGATCCATCGCCGGAGTCGTGTTCATGATCCGATCCTCGCCGGGCAGTCGGTCCGGCAGGTGGCGGTGACGAGCGGCAGCAGATCGTTCGCGAGGCGATCGCGATCGGTCAGCGTCGACAGGCCGAACAGCCTTCCGAGCGTCGCGACCACCGAGCTGTGATCGTACAGCGTGTGATCGACCTGCCCGGCCGCAACCCACGGCGACACGATGATCGCCGGCACGCGTACGCCGTACACGTCGAACCCGAAGCCGCTCGCGTTCAGCGTTGCGGCCGCGCCGTCGTTCGGCGGCGGCGCCGCGCCGGGCCTGACCGAATCGTAGAAGCCGCCGTGCTCGTCGTAGACGATCACGAGCAGGCTGCTGTCCCAGATCGGCGAATTGCGGATCGCGTCGTATACGCGCGCGGCGAGCTGGTCCCCGCCGGCCAAGCCGTCCATAGGATGATGCGAACTGCCGTTCTCATAGGTGCCGTGCACGATGTCGCCGTAGCCCGGTTCGATGAGCGTGTAGCGCGCGGTATAGCCGGCCGCGAGATCGGCTTCGAAGTGCGCGAGATCGTCGACGTCGAAGAAGCTCACGCCCTTCAGCGATGCGACCTGCGGCACGTGGCCGAGCGGGTCGCCCGACTGGTCCTGGTAGATGCGCCAGTTGTCGTCGCCGAGCGCATCGAAGATCGAGCCCTTCGGATAGTGGAAGCCGTCGAACGTATCCCATCCGGCCATTTCTTCCTCGGTCGGCGAATGGTCGAGCCCGGCCGACGACGCGCCATGCAGGAAGAAGCGATTCGGCCAGGTCGGCCCCGGCATCGACGCGTGCCAGCGGTCGCACAGCACGAACGCATTCGCGAGCGCATACAGCGACGGCGCGTGCGTGCGGATATCGGCGCCCTGCATGATCAGGCCCGCGTTGCCGGCTTGCGGCGGCGTGCCTTCGGAATGCGACGTCGCATAGTTCGACACGAAGCCCGAATTGTCGACGTTCGGATACGGCTGCCCTTTCACGAACGGCACGCCTGCGCCGCAGAGCTGTTCGAGCACATCGGTGAATTCATGGCACGGATCGGTCGGCATCTGGTCCGGCGCGCCGCCGCCGAACGGATAGACGGTGCCGCCGTACGCGTTGCTGTCGGCCGGCGACGCGGTCGCGATGCCGTCGATGCCCGACAGCGCGAACAGATGGTCGAACGAGCGGTTCTCGAGCATCAGCACGAACACGTGCTGAATGCGATCCTGAACCGCCGGGGCTGCGGGAGCGGAAGAAGATGCGGGGGCTGCGTCTGCACTCATGGCGCCTCCTGGCGTCGCGCGACGAATGTCCGGCTGGCACGATCGTCGGCCCGCTGAAAGCAACTGAACCGCTCGAAAGCCTGGCGCGCGGGCCGCGAATTGCCGACGAGTGTACGACCGCGCCGGCTCGCGCGTAAAGACGCATGCGATGCGTCAGGAGCGCAGCACGCCAACCGTTGACTTTCGCCGGACGGCCCGATACGATCAATCCACTTTCAAGACGCCCTCCCGGTCCGCCGGGAGGGCGTTTCGTTTTGGTTCCGCCAACCAAAAGGAAAGCCCTTGAAATGAACCTGATCACTCCCGTCGTCTCCCGCCCCGGCCTCGGCTACCTGCAACACGGCACCGGCCCCGAATACGTGATGGTCCTGCACGACTGGCTCGGCGACCATACGAACTACGCGGCGCTGCTGCCATATCTGGACGACACGGCCTTCACGTACGTGTTCGCCGACCTGCGCGGCTACGGACGATCGCTCCATCTGAGCGGCACGTACACCGTCGACGAGATCACGGCCGACTGCCTTGCGCTCGCCGACCAGCTCGGCTGGCCACGCTTCCACATCGTCGGCCATTCGATGACAGGCATGGCGACGCAACGCATCGCCGCCGACGCGCCATCACGCATCAAGAGCGCGATCGCCGTGTGCCCGGTGTCGGCGGCCGGCAATCGCTTGGGCGACGACGCGCGCGCGTTCTTCGCGAGCACGACCGTCGACGACGACGCATTGCGCCGGCTCGTGCGGTTCGTCACGGGTGGCTTGTCAGCGCGCTGGGCCGAGCTGAAGCTGCGGCAGAACCGCGAACGCGTGGCGCCCGGCTGCCGGCTCGCGTATCTCGACATGCTGACCGGGACGAATTTCGTCGACGACATCCGCGGCCTCGACACACGCTATCTGGTGATTGTCGGCGACAAGGATCCCGGGCTCGACGAAGCGGCGATGCACGCGACGTTTCTCGCCTGGCACCCGAACGCAGAGCTGAAGAAAATTCCGAATTGCGGGCACTACCCGATGCAGGAATGTCCGCCGTATTTCGCGACGATCGTGGAAGATTTCCTGCGGGACGCGGCCGCTTGAGCGTTGCACACGCATCGCGACCGGAGAAGATGACCTTGGCCGCAGCGGCGTAACGACGCCGCCGGCGACCGACGAACGGTGCGAATCGCGCCGTCCATCCGGTGTGTCCGGCCGCATGACGGGGCCGGACGAGTGGCGATCGGAGTCGCGTTGCGCGCCCGATCGTTACTGCTTAGCGACGCGGTTGCCCGCTACGCGGCGGGCGCGGCGAGTTCGCGTCCTTGTGACGGAAGTTGATGCGGCCCTTCGTCAGGTCGTACATCGACAGTTCCAGCGTCACACGGTCGCCCGCGAGAATGCGGATGTGGTTCTTGCGCATACGGCCCGACGCATAGGCGCCGACTACGACGCCGTTTTCCAGCGTGACACGGTATTTGCTGTCCGGCAGCACTTCGTCGACGATTCCGTCCAATTCCAGCAGTTCTTCTTTTGCCAAACCAATTCCTCCAGACAAGGTGAATGACCGCGGCCGCGGCGAACTCACCGGCGCCGTGTCCCGCAACGGGGCCGGCGGCCGGCAGGATGCCGGGTATCAATTCGTTCAGACGGGCGACAGGCCTGTCTTGCAATCGGAGCCCGGCGCGTTGCGGCGTTCGGGCGGTCAGTGGCGGCGGCGCGATGAGCACCGCGCATAGTCGGGACCGCGCCGCGTAAGGCATGGCGACGGTCTACTCGGGTTGCAGCGTGAGCCGCTGGCGATGCGGCGAGCGCGTCGCGAGGGCGTTGAATCGCACGTCGTACGGACCTGCGATGGATGAGGGAAGCACACGACCGATGCATCGTGAATACCGCGATGCATCGGTCGTGTGCGTCGAAACGCGCAGGACACGGGCCAGGGCCGGTGCCCGCGCGACATCCGTCCGGCAGCGGCCGCCGATTGGCGACCGATGCCGATGCGGCTTACTGCGGCGTGATGTTCGACGCTTGCAGACCCTTCGGGCCACGCTTCACTTCGTAGCTGACCTTCTGGCCTTCGGCAAGGGTCTTGAAACCCGTGCCACGGATTTCGGAGAAATGGGCGAACAGATCGTCGCCGCCGTTGTCCGGGGAGATGAAACCAAAGCCCTTGGTTTCGTTGAACCACTTGACGGTACCGGTATCCACAAATACTTCCTTAATACGAATGAATGAACTTGCGCCCATGACGGGCACAGAAAGAATCAAAGAGGGAGAGACCAACGACTGCCGCACATCGTGCGGCCAATGATGAGCAATCGAGCTTCTTGAAGACTTCGATCTAGGACACTACGCCGCACCGGCCGATTCGTCAAGCCCTTTCGGAGCGGCGTTCGCGCACGGTATCGCGCGACGCCTTGCCTGGCGGGCGTTAGCGGCAATCGGGGCGCGTAACGTTGCGCCCCCCTTTTTTGCCCTGCCGCCGTTATTGCTGCTCGAACACGTGATGCAGCGGCGGCGGCGGCGCCTCGCTGTCGCGAATCTTCATCTCGAACGCCTTGCGCGCGACGCTCGACGGCCGCACGTCGGCCGCGTCGAGGTAGAACTGCGAATACCAGTCGCGCATCTGGTACAGCGGCCCGTCGCCTTCGCACAGCAGCGGGTTGTCGATCCGCGTCTTGCTGTGCCAGATGTCGACGTCCTCGTAGAATGCGCGCTGCGCTTCCTTCACGTACGCGTTCGCGATCTCCATGTTCTGCGCGTCGCTGAGCCCGGCGACCTTCTTCACGATCACGCCGTAGCGCAACTCGAAGCTGTTCATGTCGATCGGCACGTGGCAGTTCAGCAGCACCGAATGGATCGGCTGCCCGTTGCTCTGCCCGGTCATCTGCGTGATGTGCACGGCCGGCCCGAAGTACGTCGACAGCGCGGTCAGGCTGTCGCCGCCGAGCTTCTCGCTGCGGCCGACCATCAGCTGCGTCGCCTTGTGATCCTCGAACAGGTTCGCGAAATAGTCGATCGGCGCGTGGTGCACGGTCGCGAAGTGCGCGACATCCGAGATGTTGTCGACCAGTTCGCGGCAGTTGGCCTGGATCACCATCTTGTCGACGACCCAGTCCGACCATTCGTCGGAGAAGCACACGTCCAGACGCGGAATCGCGACTTCCGGCGGCGGCACATTGCCTTCGGGGTCGTTCCATACGAACAGCAGGTTGTTCTCCTCGCAGGTCGGCCACGCGCCGATGCGCGCCTTCGGCGGAATCCGCTTGCAGTACGGGATCGACGCGCACTGCCCTTCGCCGCTCCAGGCCCAGCCGTGGAACGGGCACACGAGGTTGTCGCCTTCGACCGTGCCTAGGCTCAGGTCGGCGCCCATGTGCGGGCAATACGCATCGACGACGTTGACCTTGCCGGTCGAATCGGCGAACGCGGCGAGCTTGCGGCCGAAGACGTTCAGCGTATGCGGCTTGCCGTCCTTGTAGTCGCGGGCGAGGCCGAGGCAGTGCCAGCCGCGCGCATAGCGCTGCGCGAGCGGCTGGGCTTCGATCTTGTATGGGCGTGCGGACATTTCGGTTGACTCCTTTTTGGGGGGACGCGCGGCGGCCCGCCGCGCACCGGGGTAACGGGGATGGCGTCGCTCAGCGCACCGGATTGCCGGATTCGAGCGCGCGCGTCGGCTTGAGCGCGGACGCCGGCGCGGCCTGCTGCGGCGTCGACTGAGGCTGCGGCTGCGACACGCGGCGCTCGGCACGCTCGACGCCGAGCCATGCGGCGAGCGCCGGCAGCAGGAACACCGCGCCGAACAGGTTCACGAGGAACATGAACGCGAGCAGCACGCCCATGTCGACCTGGAACTTCAGCGCGGAGAACGCCCACGTGCCGACGCCGATGAACATCGTGACGGCCGTGAACAGCGCCGCGGTGCCGCGCTGGCGCATCGCATCGGCGAACGCGTCGGGCAGCGTCGCGCCGTGGCGGATGTCGTGCTGCAGCCGCTCGTACAGGTAGATTCCGTAGTCGACGCCGACCCCGACGCCGAGCGTGATCACCGGCAGCGTCGCGACCTTCAACCCGATGCCGAGCCGCGCCATCACCGCGTTGCACAGGATCGACACCAGCGTGAGCGGCACGATGATGCACAGCACCGCGCGCCACGAGCGGAACGTGAGTGCGCAAAGCAGCGCGATCGCGCCGAAGATCGACAGCAGCATCGCGATCTCCGCGTCGCCGACCGCCTCGTTGGTCGCGGCCATCACGCCGACATTGCCGCCGGCGAGCCGGAACGCGACGTTCGGCGTCGGGTTCTCCGCCGCGTAGCGCTTGATCTCGTCGACGATGTGCGCGATGGTCGTGCCTTCGTGGTTCTTCGTGTAGATCAGCACCTGGATCGCCTTGCAGTTCGCGGTGTTCATCCCGTTGTCGGGATCGAACGCGTTGGCGCCCTGCGTGAGCCCGTCGCTGGAGCGCGGCAGCGCGGCCCAGCGCGGATTGCCTTCGTTGAACGCGGCGATGAACACCTTGCCCTGCGACGCGACACTCGTCACCGACTGCACGCCCGCCACGCCGCGCATGTTCATCTCGAACTTCTCGATCGCGCTCATCACCGGGTAATGCAGGCACGCATCGTCGAAGCCGGTCGTCTCGACGATCACCGACAGCACGTCGACGCCGATGTTGTACTGGTGCGTGATCGCCGCGTTGTCGACGTTGTAGCGCGAGTTCGCGCGCAGCTCCGGCGCGCCGGTACCGATGTCGCCGATCTCCAGCTTGCGCGACTCGAGCGCGCCGCAGGCGAGCAGCGCGAGCGCCACCGCGAACACGCCGAGCGCCGGTGCAGGCCGCGCGAACAGCGCGAAGCGCGACCACATCGGGCTGCCGCCGGCCGCCGCGGTGCGCTGCGCACGCGCCAGCGTGCCGCGTTCGAGGCGCGTGTACGACAGCAGGATCGGCAGGAACACCTTGTTGGTGACGATCATCAGCAGCACGCCGAGGCACGCGGTGATGCCAAGCTCGCGCACGATGTCGATCCTGATCCGCATGATCACCATGAAACCGAGCGCGTTGGTCAACAGCGCGACCGTGCCCGGCACGAACAGCTTGCGGAACGCGTCGCGCGCGGCCTCGACCGACGTTGCCCCGCGCACCAGCGCCTGCTTCCACGCATTGGTCATCTGCACCGCGTGCGACACGCCGATCGAGAAGATCAGGAACGGCACCAGGATCGACATCGGGTCGATGCCGAGCCCGAGCAGCGGCAGCGCGCCGAGCAGCCAGGCGACCGGCAGCAGCGCGACGACGAGCGCCAGCACGGTGGTCTTGATCGAGCGCGTATAGGCGAACAGCAGCGCGGCCGTCACGAGGAACGCGAGCGCGAAGAACGCCATCACGCCGGCGATGCCCGCCTCGACGTCGCCGACCAGCTTCGCGAAGCCGATGATGTTCACGTCGATGCCCTGCTTCGCGTACTTCACGCGGATGTCCTCGAGCTGGCGCGCGACCGCGCTGTAATCGAGCCGCTTGCCGGTGGCGGGATCGGTCTCGCGCAGCTCCGCGCGAATCAGCGCCGACTTCAGGTCGTTGCCGACGAGGCGGCCGATCTGCCCGGAACGCGCGACGTTGCGGCGCACCTTCGCGAGATCGTCCGGGTTCGCGCTCGAGAACTGGCCGGGCACGACCACGTCGCCGCGAAAGCCGGCCTCGGTCACCTCGGTGTAGTGGACGTTCGGCGTGAACAGCGAGAACACGCGCGAGCGGTTCACGCCGGGGATGAAGAACACGTCGTCGGTCGCATGGCGCAGCGCGTCCATGAACGTCTGGTTGTAGATGTCGCCGTCGCCCTTCCAGCGCAGGCTGACGAGGATCGTGTTGGCGCCCGGGAACGCGCCCGCGTAGCGCTCGAACACCTGCATGTACGGGTGCTGCATCGGGATCATCTTGTTGAAGCCCGGATCGAGCTTCAGGCGCGTCGCGGACAGGCCGAGCGCGAGCGTCACCGCGACGCACAGCAGCATCAGCAGCCGGCGCTGCCGGATGATCGTGCCGGCACAGCGCTCGACGAACGCGGCAAGGCGCGAGGCAGGCGCGGCTTCAGTGGGACGTGACAGGTCGTTCATGGATTTCTCGAGTCTGGGCTGACGATGCGGTCGATGCGGACCGGCGAAGCAATGCGAACGGAAACGGGCGGCCGCAAGCGCCGCCGCGTCCGGGCATCAGGACGGCGACGCGGCGAGCGGCGCGACGCCGGCCTCGCCGCCGAGCAGCAGCGCGCCGTGGCCCATGTCGAGCACGGCCGCAAGGCTCTGCACGTCGCCGAGCTTGCGCACGTCGAAGGTCAGGCCGCCGTCGCGCGACGCGACGATCGCGCCGCCCTGCCCGACCAGCACGAGTTCGCCGTCGGAGAGCTGGGTCGCGCCAAAGTAGGACACCGGGACGTGGCTGTCGACGTGCGTCCAGGTCACGCCGCGATCGGTGCTGCGCAGCACGTTGCCGCGCATCCCGTACGCGACCCAGTCGCCGTTCGCGAGCATCAGCGCGCCGAACAGCGAGCCGGCGTACGGCGACGGCAGCTTGTCCCAGGTCGCGCCGTTGTCGGTCGAGCGCAGCAGCGTGCCGCTTTCGCCGGCGATCAGCAGGTTGCCGTGGCCGTCGCCGACGATCGCGTTCAGATGGCGATCGCCCGCAGGCGTCTTCACCGTCTGCCACGTGAGCCCGGCATCGTCCGAGCGCAGCAACTGGCCGAAGCTGCCGGCCGCGAACAGCGGGCCGTCGGCGGTTCCCCACACGGACAGCAGCGGATCGGAATGCGCGGGGTCCATGTGGACTTCGCGCCAGTGCAGGCCCGCGTCGGCGCTGCGCAGGATCCGGCCGTCGTGACCGACCGCGATCCCGAGCGTCGGCGTGATGAAGCTCACCTGCGTGAGCGTCGAGCCCTGGTCGGGCGTGACGGACGCCGGCCGCCACTGCCGGCCCGCATCGTCGCTGAGCAGGATCACGCCGCGCTCGCCGACCGCGACGATGCGCGTGCCGGCGCGGGCGAGCCCGTTGATCTGCAGGCGGTCCGCGTGGATCGCGGTGACCGGGAACGCCGGCAGCGGCCGCGGCGAAAACGCGAACACCGCGGCGCCGAGCACGAGCGCCGACATCGCGAGTCCTGGCAAAGTACGTTTCATCGGTTGTCTCCTGTCTTTGCGCCGGCCCGGGCCGCGCCGACGCGCCCGCCCTGCCCGCTGCAAGTCTCCGGGCCGTCGGTCGTTGCCGCGGCCTCGAATGATCCCGAATGGATGGCGGCCGAACCGGGTATTCGGGCCGGCCGCCGTCACAACTATCGTTACGCGCCGACTTCGAACAGCGCGGCCGCGCCCATGCCGCCGCCGATGCACATCGTCACGACCGCATGCCGCACGCCGCGGCGCGCGCCTTCGAGCAGCGCATGCATCGTCATCCGCGTGCCGGACATGCCGAACGGATGGCCGAGCGCGATCGCACCGCCGTCGACGTTCAGCCGCTCGTCGGGAATGCCGAGCGTGTCGCGGCAATAGAGCGCCTGGCACGCGAATGCCTCGTTCAGTTCCCACAGCCCGACGTCGCGCACGGTCATCCCGAAACGCTCCAGCAGCTTCGGAATCGCGAACACCGGGCCGATGCCCATCTCGTCCGGCTCGCAGCCGGCCACTGCCAGGCCGCGGAACGTGCCGAGCGGCGCGAGCCCGCGGCGCATCGCCTCGGCGCGCGACATCACGACCACGGCCGCCGCGCCGTCCGACAGTTGGGACGCGTTGCCGGCCGTCACGAACTCGCCCTGCTCGACGACCTTGCCGCCGCTCCACGACGGCTTGAGCCCCGCGAGCCGTTCGGCCGTCGTATCGGCTCGCACGCCTTCGTCGCGGGCGGCGTGTACGTCTTCGTGGCCGGCCGGATTGCCTTCCTTGTCGAACAGCGCGCGGCGCACGTCGAGCGGCGCGATTTCCGCGTCGAAGCGGCCGGCCGCCTGCGCGTCGGCCGTGCGCTGGTGGCTCTGCAGCGCGAATTCGTCCTGTGCCGCGCGCGCGATGCCGTAGCGGCGCGACACGATCTCGGCCGTTTCCATCATCGCCATGTAGGCAGCCGGCTGGTGATCGAGCACCGCCTGCGAACGCGCGCGATAGCCGTTCTTGTGCTTGTTCTGCGTGAGCGAGATCGATTCGACGCCGCCCGCGACGACGATCCGCGCGTCGCCCGCGCCGATGCTGCGCGCGGCGCTCGCGATCGACATCAGGCCCGACGAGCACATCCGGTCGATCGCCATGCCGGGCACCGATGCCGGCAGCCCCGCCGCGGCAGCCGACAGGCGGCCGATGTTGTAGCCCTGCGTGCCCTGCTGCGCGGCACAGCCGATCAGCACGTCGTCGACGTCGGCCGGTGCGACGCCCGCGCGTTCGAGCGCGGTGCGCACGACGTGGCCGCCGAGCGCGGGCGCCTCGGTGTCGTTGAAGATGCCGCGAAACGCCTTGCCGATCGGCGTGCGTGCGACGGAAACGATGACTGCGTCTTCCATGAGCTGACTCTCTGAATCGGAAACTAGAAGGTGTAACGGCTGATCGTGTCGGCGACGCAGCCGGGTTTGGCCTCGCCTTCGATCTCGACGGTCACGCGGACCCACGCCTGCACGCCGCCGTCGAACGGCTCGACGCGCAGCAGCTCGCCGACGCCGCGCACGCGTGCGCCGACCTTCACCGGCGCCGGGAAACGGATCCTGTCGCAGCCGTAGTTCACGCCGAGCCGCGCGCCGTCGATGCGCACGATCTGCGGCAGGAAATAGTTGACGAGCGACAGCGTCAGGTAGCCGTGCGCGATGCACGCGCCGAACGGGCCGTCCTTCGCGCGCACCGGGTCGACATGGACCCACTGGTGATCGCCCGTCGCGTCGGCAAAGCCGTCGATGCGGATCTGGTCGATCGCGAGCCATGCGCTCGCGCCGAGCGTGTCGCCGACGGCCGCCGCGAGTTCGTCGGGATGCGCGAACACGCGGGGCGTCGCGCGCACGGGGTCGAGGATCGTCGCCATCATGCGTGCTGGCTGCTGACCGACAGCACTTCGCCCGTCATGTACGACGCGTAATCGCTTGCAAGAAACACCATCACGTTCGCGACCTCCCAGACTTCGGCGGCGCGCCCGAAGGCTTCGCGCGACGCCAGTTGATTCAGCAAGTCGGCCGGAGCCGACTTCTTCAGAAAATCGTGCATCGCGATGCTCGGCGCGACTGCGTTGATGCGCACGCCGTACGGCGAAGCTTCGAGCGCCGCGCAACGCGTGAGCGCCATCACGCCCGCCTTCGCCGCCGCGTAGTGCGCCTGTTCCGCCTGCGCACGCCAGCCGAGCACCGATGCGTTGTTGACGATCGCGCCGCGGCCACGAGCCTGCATGTGCGGCAGCATCGCGCGCGTCATCCGGAACGTCCCGGTAAGGCTAATGTCGATCACCCGCGACCATTCGGCATCGTCCATTTCGACGATGCGTTTCGCCCCGCCGAGCCCCGCGTTGTTGATCAATACGTCGACGCCGTCGAGCTTGTCCTGCGCATCGGCGACGAGCGCCTGCACGTCGTCTTCCACCGCGACGTTGCACAGGCGACCGTAGATCCGCTGCAGCCCGGTTTCGGTGCGCAGCGTTTCTACCGCCTGTTCGAGACGCTTCTCGTGGATGTCGGAGATGAACAGCGCGCGGCAGCCTTCCTCCGCGCAACGGCGTGCGGCCGCGAAGCCGATGCCGGCGCCGGCGGCGGCCGTGATCAGCACCGATTTGCCGGCGAGCAACTGGTGGCCCGGGACGTATGCCGGTGCTTTCTGGATCTGGGGTTCGGTCATGCTTGTTGTCCTCGCGGTTCTCTCGGCATGCCGAGCCCGCGCTCGGCCATGATGTTGAGCTGGATTTCGTTTGTGCCGGCGTAGATCGTGTCCGCACGGGAGAACAGGAATACGCGCTGCAGATGGGTGAGCTTCTCGTCGGCCGGATCGATCACGTTCGCGCGAGGCCCGAGCGCGTCCATCGCGAGCTGGCCGAGGTCGCGGTGCCAGTTCGACCAGAAGTACTTGTAGATCAGTGCCTCGCGGCGCAGCGGAGCGGTGGCGCCGTTCGCGTCGTCCGCGCCCGACAGCATCCGCAGCGCGTTGTAGCGCATCACGCGCAGCCCGGCCCACGCGCGGCCGATCCGCTGGCGCAGCACCGGGTCGCGATCGGCGCCCGATTCGCGCGCGGCGTCGATCACCCATTCGAGTTCGCGCACGAACTGCATCTGCTGGCCGAGCGTCGACATGCCGCGCTCGAAACCGAGCAGCGTCATCGCGATCCGCCAGCCGTCGCCGGGTATGCCGACGAGGTCACGCGCTTGCGCGCGCGCGCCGTCGAAGAACACTTCGTTGAATTCTGCGCCGCCGTTGAGCTGCTTGATCGGGCGGATCTCGATGCCCGGCTGGTCGAGCGGCATCAGCAGGAACGACAGCCCCTTGTTGCCCTTCGACGCCGGATCGGTGCGGGCCAGCACGAAGATCCAGTCGGAGTCGTGCGCGAGCGATGTCCATACCTTCTGGCCATACACGCGCCAGCTGCCGTCGGCATCCTGCCCGGCGCGCGTGCGCACGTTCGCGAGATCCGAACCCGCGCCCGGTTCCGAGTAGCCCTGGCACCAGAACTGCGTGCCCGCGAGAATCCCCGGCAGGAAGCGCGCGCGCTGGTCGCCGGTACCGCACGCCACGAGCGTCGGCCCGAGCAGCCCTTCGCCGATATGGCCCATCCGGCCGGGGCCGCCGGCGCGCGCGTATTCCTCGTGGAAGATCACCTGTTCGGCGACGGTGAAGCCGCGGCCGCCCGCGTCGGTCGGCCAGCCGAGGCCGGTCCAGCCGCCCTCTGCCAGCTCCCGCTCCCATGCCTTGCGCAGCTCGGGAAAGGCTTCCTCGTCACCGGGGCCGCCGCGGTATTTCAGGCACGCGAATTCGCCGGTCAGATGCGATTGCACCCAGTCGGCGACTTCGTGCCGCAATTGCTGTTCGCGCGTTTCGCTGTTCATTGGAGTGCTCCCGTGCGCGCGGCGGACGGACGCGTGGCGATCGATGCCGACGGCGACGCGAGCACCGCGCCGTGCTGCGACGTGCCACCGTCGATCGCATGATGTGCAATCCATTCGAGCAGTTGCGGCGTGCTGCCGAACTGCGCACCCGACGCCTGCGCGCGCTTGAAATAGAGATGCGGGTCGTATTCCCATGTGAAGCCGACGCCGCCGTGCAACTGGATCGCCTCCTGCGCGCAGAACGCATACGCGTCGTTGGCGGCGGTCTTCGCGGCCGCGACGTCGGCGCGCAGTGCGGCGCCGGGCGCGCTGCTGCCGGCTTCCGCGTCCCATGCATGCGCCGCGCCGAGCACGGCCGAACGTGCGGATTCGATCAGCACCATCATCTGTGCGCAGCGATGCTTGACCGCCTGGAACGACGCGATCGCGCGACCGAACTGCACGCGCTGGCCGGTGTAGTCGAGCGTCAGGTCGAGGCATTGCTGCGCGCCGCCGAGTTGCTCGGCGGCCAGCACGAGCGCCGCGAACCAGGCAGCGCGATCGAGCAGCTGTGCGGCAACGGCGCCGCTCGCGAACAACGCGTCGCGGCTCACGCGGGTTTCGTCGAACGCGACCCGCGCGATCGGCCGCGTCGCGTCGAGCGTGTCGAGGGGCGTGACGTTCAGGCCGGCCGCCGTCGCGACGTCGATCGCGAACAGCCCGATCGCCTGCCCTTCGTTCGCGATCCGGGCCGGAATCAGCAGCAGGTCGGCGCGCGCGCCGTCGATCACCTGTTCGATCGTGCCGGACAGCGCGTAGCCGCCCGCCGCTTCCTCCGCAACGACCGGCAACTGCCATGAACCGGCCGGCAACTCGAATGGCAATGCCAGCGTCGCGCTGCACGCGCCTTCGGCAATCTTCGCGAGCCAGCCGGCGGCGGTCGTATCTGAGCAGCCGGCCAGCGCGGTCGCGGCCAGACACGCGGTCGAAAAGTACGGCACGCACGCGACGCGCCGGCCGAGCTGCTCCATCAGCAGCGTCTGTTCGAGTGCGCCGAGCCCCATCCCGCCCGCCGCGTCGGGCAGCGACAGCGCATTCCAGCCGAGCTCGCCGGCCAGTGCTCCCCAGAGCGCATCGTCGCGGCCGGCGGATTGCCCGATTGCGCGGCGCACGTCGGCGGACGCACTGCGTTCGGCGAGCACGTCGGCCGCCGCGTCGCGGATCATCGCCTGTTCGTCGGTGAGCGCCAGATCCATGACTCAGCTCCCGTACACGCGCTGCGCGGGCCGCGCGTCGGCGAGCAACCGCGCGACCGCCGGGCCGACTTCGGCCGGCGCCCAGCGCGCGCCGCGATCGACGCTCGGGCCGGTGCGCCAGCCTTCGGCCACCGCGATCATGCCGCCCGCGACCTCGAACACCTGGCCCGTCACGTCGGCCGACGCTGCGCTGCCGAGCCACACGACGAGCGGCGCGACGTTGGCCGGATCGAAATAGTCGAAGCCGCCGTCCTCGGGCTTCTTCATCATGTCGGCGAACACGCCTTCGGTCATCGACGTGCGCGCGGCCGGCGCGAGCGCGTTCACGCGCACGCCGTAGCGCTGCAGCTCGACCGCCTGCATCAGCGTGAGCGCTGCGATGCCGGCCTTCGCCGCGCCGTAGTTCGACTGGCCGATCGAGCCTTGCAGCCCGGCGCCGGAACTCGTGTTGACGATGCGCGCGTCGACCGGCTCGCCGGCCTTCGCCGCATCGCGCCACACGCGCGCCAGCACGTTCGACAGGCAGAAGTGACCGCGCAGGTGCACGCGCATCACGTCGTCCCAGTCGGTCTCGCTCATGCTGGTGAACATCTTGTCGCGGCAGATGCCCGCGTTGTTCACGAGCACGTGGATGTCGCCGAATGCTGCGCGCGCCGCGTCGACGATCCGCTGCGCCGTTTCGACTCGCGTGATGTCGTCCGCATTGGCAAGCGCGCGGCCGCCGCGCCGTGCGATCTCGTCGCACACGGCCTGCGCGGCTTCGTGCCGGATGTCGTTGACGACGACCGACGCGCCTTCGGCCGCGAACGCGAGCGCGTATTCGCGCCCGAGCCCGCCGCCCGCGCCGGTGATGATGACGGTGCGTCCGTTACAGATTCCCATGCTTGCCTCTTGGATCGTGAGATCGTGAAAGTGACGCGCTCACAGGCGCTCGATGATCGTGACGTTCGCGAGACCGCCGCCTTCGCACATCGTCTGCAGCCCGTAACGGCCACCGGTGCGCTCGAGTTCGTGCAGCAGCGTCGTCATCAGCCGCGCGCCGGTCGCGCCGAGCGGATGGCCGAGCGCGATGCCGCCGCCGTTCGGGTTGGTCTTCTCGTGCGGAAAACCCGTGTCGGCGAGCCACGCCTGTGCGACCGACGCGAATGCCTCGTTCATCTCGACGACGTCGATCCGCGACCAGTCGAGTCCGCTCTTCTTCAGCGCGGCCTTGGTCGCCGGGATCGGCGCGGTGAGCATCCACAGCGGGTCGTCGCCGAGTACGCTCAGGTGATGGATTCGTGCCCGAGGCGTGAGCCCGTAGCGCTTGAGCGCCTCTTCCGAAACGATCAGGAGCGCGGCGGCCGCATCACAGGTCTGGCTCGCGACGGCGGCCGTCAGCGAGCCGCCCGGCGCGAGCGGCTCCAGCGTCGCCATCTTTTCCAGCGACGTGTCGGGGCGCGGCGTCTCGTCGTGGAACACGCCTTCGAGCGGCACGATTTCCCGCTTGAAATGGCCGGCCTCGATCGCCGCGAGCGCGCGGCGGTGGCTCTCCAGCGCATAGCGCTCCATCGCGTCGCGCGACAGGTTCCAGTGATCGGCGATCCGCTGCGCGGCGACGAACTGCGACACCGGCGCGTCGCCGAAGCGCGCGCGCCAGCCGGCGCTGCCCGAGAACGGATCGGTGAAGCCGAGCGGCGCCGCGCAGGTCATCGCCGACGAGATCGGGATCTGCGTCATCGTCTGCACGCCGCCCGCGACGACGACGTCCTGCACGCCGCTCATCACCGCCTGCGCGGCGAAGTGCACCGCCTGCTGCGACGAACCGCACTGGCGGTCGACCGTCACGCCCGGCACCTGCAGCGGCAGCCCCGCGGCGAGCCAGCAGGTGCGCGCGATGTTGCCCGCGAGCGGGCCGATCGTGTCGACGCAGCCGAATACCACGTCGTCGTAGTCGTCGGCCGGAATCGCGTTGCGCTCGACGAGCGTCTTCAGCACGAAGCCGCCGAGGTCCGCCGCGTGCACGTGCGCGAGCCCGCCCTTGCGGCGGCCGGTCGGCGTGCGCAGCGCGTCGACGATATAGGCTTGTTTCATCAGTTGGTTTCCTCGAAATCGAAGGTCTGCGCGGGGCCGATCGGCAACGCGTCGCCGAGAATCGCGTCGGCCACGCGGGCCTTGTGGAATGCGGTGTCGCCCCAGCTTCCGGACAGCGCCCAGATCCGCTTCATGAAGATCTGGAGGTCGAGCTCCCACGTGTAGCCGATCGCGCCGTGCACCTGCATCGTGTGGCGCGCGGCCAGCTGTGCGGCCGAGGCCGCCGCGAGCTTCGCGTGCGATACGAGCACGGCACGCTGCGGGTGATCGTCGGCGATCGCCTGCGCGGCGCGCGCCACCACCGGCCGCGCGAACTCGTAGCGGATCGCGACGTCGGCGAGCAGGTGCTTGAGCGCCTGGTACGAGCCGATCGCCTTGCCGAACTGCTTGCGCTGCGCGCTATAGTCGATCGCGACGTCGAGCACGCGTTGCGTGAGACCGAGCAGCTGCGCGGCAACCGCGAACGCGCCGTGGTCGAGCGCACGATCGAGCAGCGGCGCGGCTTCATCGGCGCTCGTGATGCGGGTAGCCGCCGACGCTTCCCAGTCGAGCGTGAACAGGCGCCGTGACGGGTCGACGCTGTCGACCGCACGCCACGCGCACTGCGCGGGATCGACGCGGTGCAGCTCGCCACGGTGCTCGCACAGCAGCGCTTGCGCGACGTGCACGTCCGCCGCATACGGGTTCACCGGATGCACGAGCGCGACGCGCGCGCGCCCTTCGGCGATGTCGCGCAGCAACGCGTCGCGCCAGTCGCTCGCAGGCAGCCGCGCAAGCACGCCGGCCGACACGAGCGCCGTATCGAGCAGCGGCTCGGGGCTGCCGAAGTAGCCGTAGGTCTGCGCGAGCAGCGCCCATTCGACTTCGGTCAGGCCGAGGCCGCCGTGCGCTTCGGGCACCGACACGGCGGTCAGCCCCTGCGACGCGAACAGCGACCACAGCGCGTCGGAGCGGCCCGTCGGCGTGGCCCACAGCTCGCGGATCAGCTCCGGGGTCATCTCGGTCATCAGCAGGCGCTTCACGCTGTCCGCGAGCGCTTCCTGGTCTTCATCGAATACGAAATCCATACGATGTCCGTTCAGTGAGGGAGTCGCCGGCGCGCTTACGCGCGCGGCATGCCGAGCATCCGTTCGGCGACGATGTTGCGCTGGATCTCGTTGGTGCCCGCGTAGATCGGGCCGGCCTGCGCAAACAGGAAGCCGTCGAGCCAGTGGCCGAGCGTCGCGTGCTGCGCGGCCGTCTGCGGGACGACCTCGCCGTGCGCACCGAGGATGTCGAGCGCGGTCTGGTGCATCCGCAAATCGAGCTCCGACCAGAACACCTTGTTGGTGCTCGACTCCGCGCCGATATGGCCGCCCTTGAGCAGCCGGCTCGCGGTCGCGTAGGTCGACAGCGCGTATGCCTGTGCGTCCATCCACGCGGACACCACGCGCTCGCGCAGCGTCGGGTCGCGATCCGCGCTGTCGCGGTGCGCGAGATACAGGTCGCGCAGCGCCTGCGCGGTGCGCTGGAAGCGCGCGGGCGAACGCAGCATCAGCCCGCGCTCGAAGCCGGCCGTCGCCATCGCGACCTGCCAGCCCGCGCCTTCGGCCGCGAGGCGGTTCTCGACCGGCACGCGCACGTCGTCGAAGAAGATTTCCGCGAAGCCCGTCTGCCCGTTCAACTGGCGGATCGGCCGCACCGTGATGCCCGGCGTCGACAGCGGCACCATCAGGAACGTGAGCCCGTGGTGACGCAACGATTCCGGATCGCTGCGGAACAGCCCGAACAGCCAGTCGGCCCACACTGCGCGGGTCGACCAGATCTTCTGGCCGTTGAGCACGTATTCGTCGCCGATACGGATCGCGGTGGTGCGGATCGCGGCCATGTCCGAGCCCGCGTTCGGCTCCGACCAGCCCTGCGCCCACACGTGCTCGCCCGCCGCCATCGCGGGCAGGAAGCGCGCCTTCTGCGCATCGGTGCCGAAGTCCATCAGCGTCGGGCCGAGCAGGAAGATGCCGTTCTGGTTCACGCGCATCGGTGCGTCCGCACGCCAGTATTCCTCCTCGAAGATCAGCCACTCGATCAGGTCGCAGCCGCGACCGCCCAGCTCGCGCGGCCAGGTGACCATGCTCCAGCGGCCCGAGTGCAGCGTGCGCTCCCATTCGCGGTGCGCGGCGAAGCCTTCCTCGGTGTCGAAGCTCGGCAGCCGCTCGCGCGGCACGTGTGCGGCAAGCCATGCGCGGATTTCCGCGCGGAACGCCTGCTGTTGCGGCGTATAGGTGAGTTTCATGCGCGTGCCTCCTCGGCCTGCGAGTCGAACTGCGCGTCGCGCTTCTCGACGAACGCGGCACGCGCTTCCGTCGAGTCGTTCGTCATGTACGCCTGCAGCGTGAAGCCCTGCTCCCAGCGATACTTGTCCTCGAGATCGCCGTCCTCGACGCCGTTGAGCGCCTCCTTCGCGAGCCGCACCATCGCAGGGCTTTTCGCCGCGATCTTGCGGGCGATCGCGAGCGACGCGTCGCGCAACGCGTCGCGTGTCACGACCTGCTCGACCGCGCCCAGCCGGTACGCTTCGGCCGCATCGATCATCTCGCCGGTGAAGTACATCGCGCGCACCTTCTGCACGCCGAACAGCCGCTGCAGATGCGCGCCGCCGCCCATCGCGCCGCGGTCGATCTCGGGCACGCCGAAGCGCGCGCAATCGGCCGCGACGACGATGTCCGCCGCGCCGCAGATGCCGATCCCGCCGCCGAGCACGAAACCGTGCACGGCCGCGATCACCGGCTTCGGGTTGCGGTGCACCGCGCGGAACGTCTCGTAGTTGCCGGCATTGACCGACACGATCCGCTCCGGATGCGCGGCCAGTTCCTTGATGTCGACGCCCGCGCAGAAACCGCGGCCCTCTCCGCGCACGACAATCACGCGCACGTCGTCGTCGTCGCCGAGTGCGTCGAGCGCCCGCGCGAGCGCATGCCAGCCCTGCGCGTCGAGCGCGTTCACGGGCGGATGGGCGATCACCAGTTCGGCGATGCCGTCGGCGCGCTCGATCCGGAACGGCATCGCGCCGCCCGGTTGATTGGATGCAGTCATCTCCAAAGCCTCCCTGTGATGTTTTTTACGCAGCCTGCGCCGCTGCCGCGCCGCGCAATGCGGCCAGCGCATCGAGCCGCTCGCCGGCTTCCGCGACGATCCGCGCGATCAGCGCGTCGCACGATTCGATTGCGCCGATCATCGCGGCAGCCTGGCCGCTCGGCAGCACGCCCTCGTCCGGACGCCCCTCGACGATCGCGCGCTGGATCAGGAACGGTGCGTTCGCGGCCATCAGCGTCTGGCTCGCCGTGTAGTCGTGCGAGCGCAGCGCCTTGATCGCGAGGCCCAGCATGTCCGTCGTGCCCAGCCCGTTCTGGCGGCGCCACGCTTCGGCCGTCTTCAGCGCGAACCACGTGCGGCGCAGCGGGCCGAAGCGTTCGAGCTTCAGCAGATACGGGTTGTCGATCATCCGTTGCGGCAGCCCGTCGAGCGCGTCCGACACGCGGATCCGCGCCGGGTCGCCGACCGCGACGTAGCGTTCGAGCGTCTCGCGCGGCACCGGCGATTCGGCGCTCATCAGGAAACGCGTGCCCATCGCGATGCCGGCTGCGCCGTAGGCCAGCGCGGCAGCCAGCCCGCGCCCGTCGAAGAAGCCACCGGCCGCGACCACCGGCACCGGTACCGCGTCGAGTACCTTCGGCAGCAGCAGCGTGGTCGGCACCGAGCCCGTATGGCCGCCGCCTTCCGCGCCCTGCACCGTCACGATGTCCGCGCCGAGCTCGACCGCCTTCGCCGCATGCTTCGGCGCGCCGACGGTCGGCATGCAGACGATGCCGGCGTCCTTGAAGCGGCGGATCGTCTTCGCGTCCGGCCCGCGGCCGTAGCTGACCGCGCGCAGCCGGTGCTTGATCGCGAGATCGACCACCTGCGCGGCGTTCTTCTGGAACATGTGGAAATTGATGCCGAACGGCTGGTCCGTCAGCGACTTCACCTTCAGGATCTCGGCCTCGACCTGCTCGGGTTCGAGCGTCGCTCCGGCGAGGAAGCCGAAGCCGCCCGCGTTCGCGGTCGCCGCGACGAGCCGCGCGTCTGCCACCCAGCCCATCGCGGTCTGCACGATCGGGTAGCGGCAGCCGAGCAGGTCGCACAGCGGCGTATGCAGCGGGCTGTGAAGCGTCGTGCTCATGCTGCGGCTCCGTTGACGGCGGCCGGTGCGGCTTCGCCCTGATCTTCGTCGCCGGCCTTGCGCTGCGAGCTGGCCATCTTGCGTGCGTCGTACCCGCCGAGGCGGTCGCCGCTCACGAGTTCGTTGTGTGCATGCGCGAAGTGATGCCAGGCGAATGCCGCGTCCATCGCCGCGCGCTTGCCCTGCAGCTCCTCGACGTGGTTCAACGCCTGCTTGGTCAGCGTGAGGCCGAGGCGCGGCATCGTCGCGATCTTCGCGGCGATCGCGTAGGTCGCGTCGCGCAGCCGCTCGCTCGGCACCACGCGGTTGACCATCCCCATCTGGTACGCGCGCTCGGCCGGCATCCGCTCGCCGAGGAACAGGAATTCCTTCGCGATGCGCGGGTTCAGCTCGTACGCATGCGCGAAATACTCGACGCCCGGAATCCCCATTCGCACGACCGGATCCGCGAAGAACGCATCCTCCGACGCGACGATCAGGTCACACACCCACGCGAGCATCAACCCGCCCGCGATGCATGCGCCTTGCACCATCGCGATCGTCGGTTTCGGCAGGTCGCGCCAGCGCCGGCACATCCCGAGGTACACCTCCTGCTCGCGCGCATAGAGGAATTCTCCGCCTTCCTTGTCGACGTGGTCGTACCACAGCGACGCGCGATCGAACGACTCGTGGATGTCGCGGCCCGGCGTGCCGATGTCGTGGCCCGCCGAGAAATGCTTGCCGGCCCCCGCGAGCACGATCGCCTTCACCCCGTCGTCGTGCGCCGCGCGCCGGAACGCAGCGTCGAGCGCATACGTCATCTTCGAGTTCTGCGCGTTGTGATACTCGGGGCGGTTCATCGTGATCGTCGCGATGCCGCCCTCGACCGCGTAGTCGACGACACCGTCGCCGAACGTCATCTGGGTCGCTTCCATGTCGGACCTCATCCGCGGCGCGGCGCCGGGTTGTTGCGCACGATCGTCGCGCGCAGGTTGTGAGGGTCGAGCGCACGCACGATGCGCAGGTCTTGCGCGCCCGGAGCGGCCGTCGTGTCGAGTTCCGGATGCGCGAGCAGCGGAAAGCCGGTCGCGTCCTGCACCTCGTCGAAGCTCACGCCCGGATGCAGCGAGCGCACGCGGATCGCGTGGTCAGGCCCGCCGAAATCCATCACGCACAGATCGGTGACGATGCTGCGCAGGTCGACGAAGGTCTTCATGCCAGGCAGCCGGCGCGCCGGGTTGTAGCCGACGGTGCACACCATGTCGACTTCGCCTTCGACGAACGTGCGCTTGCCGTGGCCGCTGACGAAGAACGAGTTCGCGTGGTTCGTCGAATTGCCGGGAAAGCCGCGCGCGCCGAGCAACTGGGTTTTCGGGCGGGCGTAGTCGTCGCCGAGCCACGAGATGTTCGCCTGGCCGAAGCGGTCGATCTGCGTCGGCATCACGAGTGCATGGCGGCGGCCGTGCCACAGGCAGTCGAACACCCGCTCGTAGGTCATCCAGCCGCTCGCCTTCACGCGATAGCCGTCCGGACGCGGCCCGAGCGGGATCGGCTCCTCGACGAGATACGCTTCGCCGTCGGTCAGCATCAGTCCGTTGTTGTAGGCAAGCCGCGCGAGGCCGGCCGCGAGCCGCGGGCCCGTGCCGATGCCGGTCGCCAGCACTTCGCCGTCGTCGCGCCAGAGTCGCGCTGACGCGACGATCATCAGTTCCGCGAGGGAATGGTCGAGAGATTCGCTCACAGGCGCTCCTTTACAGAATCGGCAACGGCAGCGTCGTCACGTGCGACAGCCCGCCGACGCCTTCGAGGTACTGGCGTTCGTCCTGGCCGACCACGTCGCGCAGGTACGCCGCCGTCTTCGCGTCGTCCTCCGCGCTCGCGCAGTACGCGCGCAGGTGCGGCAGGTCCCAGCCGTAAGCCGGCCCGCACGAGGTCGGGTGCGCGCCGCCCGGCGCATGCACCACGCCCGTGACGAGCGAGCGCTCGAACGGGTTGCGGCGCGCGGCGTCGAGGTCGTCGCTCGCGAGCGACGCGTCGACCGTTTCCGCGGACACGTAGCAGCGCTTCGCCGCGCGTGCCATCCACGCGTCGAAGAACGGATCGGGGCCGTCGATGCGCGTGTTGCCCATCCGGTCGGCCGCGTTCACATGCAGCAACGCGACGTCGAGTTCGATCGCCGGCATCGCGAGCAGCGTTTCGCCGTCGTCGTACGGCGATTGCACCGTGCGCAATTGCGGTGCGTGATCGAGCAGCGCGGTGCCGAGCCCGGCGCGCGTCGGCAGGAACGGCAGGCGTGCGGCAGCCGCGCGCAGGCCGAGCTGCAGCATCCCTTCGTCGAGTTCCAGCACGTCGACGCGGCCCTGTTCGCGGGCCCGGCGGAAATGCGGTTCGAGCGGGATCACGTCGAGCGACACGAAGCCGAACACCGCCTTGCGGACCTTGCCGGCAGCGCACAGCAGGCCGATGTCGGCGCCGCCGTACGCCACGATCGTCAGGTCTTTCAGGTTCGAGCGCGCGATCTCGCGCACCAATGCCATCGGCTTGCGCCGCGGCCCCCACCCACCGATGCCGATCGTCATGCCGTCGGCGAGTTGCGCGACCACGTCGCGCGCGGACATCGTCTTGTCAAGAGGTTTCATCGTCATCGTGCTGGCTTACCGGTATCCGATGCTGAAGTCGTGGCCCCACTGGCTCACCTTGGTGGCCTCGAACACGGCGTGCTTCGACCAGTCGACCGTGAGGCCGCCGAAGCCGTATTCGAGATCGAAGCCGCCGGGGGTCTTCATGTAGAACGAGATCATCTGGTCGTTGCAATGCCGGCCGAGCGTCGCCGACAGCTTCACGTCGTGCGCGGCGACCCGATCGAGCGCGCGGCCGACTTCGTCCATCGAGTCGACTTCGGCCATCACGTGCACGCAGCCCGACGGCACGGCCATCTCGAACAGCGCGAGGCTGTGATGGCGCGCGTTGCGGCAGTGCATGAAGTGGATGCGCTTTTCGGGTTCGGCGGGATCGGGCGTGAACTTCACGCGGTAGATGTCGGACAGCTCGAAGCCCAGCACGCCGCGCACGAACGCGTCGGTCGCATCGAACTGCGGCGCCGGCAGTACCGCGTGGCCCAGGCCCATGTCGCCGGTGACGAAACGCGCGACACCCAGCGGCGACACGAAGCGGCGGAAATCGCAGCACGGGCCCCAGTACAGTTCGTGCCGGTTGCCCGACGGGTCGGTGCACCATGCCATCGCCTGCACGCGGCGCAGCGCGTCTTCGTCGCGCGTGGCGCGCACCGCTTCGACGCCCGCCTGCTGCAGCGCAGCCAGCGCGGCGTCGAACGCGGCGCCGTCGGGCAATTCCCAGCCCGACGCGAAATAGCGGTCGGTCGCGCCGGGGACGATCACATAGCGGAAATCGCGCTCGTCCATCTTCAGGTACAGCGCGCCGTCGGGCGCGTCGAGCGCCTGCATGCCCAGCACGTCTTCGGCGTAGCGGCGCCACGCGTCGACGCGGGTCGCCTCGACGACGACGTAGCCGAGTGCACGGACATCGATCATGTCGGCCTCCTCCAGGTTCAGAATCCGTTGTTCGTGAAAGGATTCTGGCCGCTTGGGGATGGCGTCACATCGTCTGTTGGGACGAGAGGCGAAGGGGAATCGGGGGGTGCCGGTGCGCGGGAAAGCCCGGCAAAACGGGCGATGCGCGACGAAGAAGGCGAAAGGCGGCGGGAGCTTGCCGCACCGCGGCAACCCGGATCAGTCGAAAGGGTTCAGCAGCCGGACGCCGGTGCGGGAGAAATCGTCGACATTGCGCGTGACGACCGTGAGATCGTTGATCAGCGCGGTGGCCGCGATCAGCTTGTCGAGTTCGTGGGTCGGATCGGGCACACGCAGATGGCCCCACATCTGGCTGGTCTCGATATCGACCGACAGGATGTTCGACGCATAGCCCGACAGGATCGTCGCCATCCAGGCCTCGAACGCCGACGCCTGCTGGTGATCGCCGCGGTGGCGGATCAGATCGACGCCGCGCCGAAGCTCGGCCACCGTGACGATGGACAGGTAAAGCGGACGCGCGTCGGACTCGGCCTGCCTGAAGAATGCGCGCACGCCGCGGTTGGTTCGCTTGCCCTTTCTGATTTCGCTGATGACGTTCGTATCAATCAAAAACACGCCTGACCTCGCCGGAATCCTGAACACGTTGGAAATCCGCGTCTTCGCCGACGTCCGGCATGCTCATCAGCACCTGCGCGAATGTCCGTCGCTTCGGCCGGCCGAGCGCATCGGCCAGAATGGCCCGATGTTCGGCCTCGGCGCTCCTGCCGTTGGCTGCGGCCTGCTCGCGCAGGCTCTGAACGATACTGTCATCCACGTTACGCACCAGAAGATTTGCCATGGGTCCCTCCATCCAGATGGCTATCAATGATAGCGTTTCGACGGTGAATTGTAAGCATTGCTATCATCGTCGCGACTGGAAAGAAGACGGAGATCGGCGTGGGCCGGTGGTGGCGGACGGCATGAATCCGCCCACCTGCCGACACCGGCCCGACGCGTCGAACTGCTGTGACACAAGGCAAGCGGGATCCGCGCAACAAAAAAGACGGCCGAATGGCCATTCACCGACGGGCGGCCGAGACACGTGCATAACGTCCGGCGCGGAGCACAGCCCTGATCGTTGCCCGGTGCGGCTCGTCGCGGCCCGCTCGCAACCGGCGCCAAGAAATCAACGGCTTGCCGCAGCGCACCCGACGCCGGCGGGCATCGAACCTGCCGCCCGCCGCACGATCACCACCAGCACCGCGACCAGGATCACGGACGCAACCGGCCACATCGTGCCGGTGATCACCGCGATGAACGCCTGGGCCGGCGTGATCCACGCGAGTGCGATGACGGCGATATCGAGCCGGTCCGGCCCGACGTTCCGGCAGTCGAGCAGCAGGAAGACGACCGGCAACACCAGCCACAACAGGTCGTAGTACATGTAGTACGGCTGGACGAGCAACGTCGCCGCGGCGAGCGCCGCCGCGCGCAGTTCGAAGCGCGCGCCGCGAATCCACACATACGCGAGGGCTGCGACCGCCATCACGGCAACGCTCGCGTGCACGCCGTACGCGAGCGGCAGCGGCGCACCCGCGGCCCGCACCATCGCGAACAGCGACGGCATGCCGCGCCAGAACGTCTCGCCATACTCGACCACGCCGCGATTGAAGGTCGGCAGGAACGCGATAAACGCGCGCCACGCATCCGCCCCGAATGCAGCCACGGAAGCCGCGACGAACGCGACGCTGAACATGCCGGCCGACACCAGCGCTTTCCAGTGCCGGCCGCAGATCAGCGCGAGCGGGAACAGCACGCCGTATTGCGGCTTCATCGTCAGCAGCGCAATGCACGCGCCTGCCACGATCGGCCGCGAACGGAGCAGCAGCGCCGCGCCGGCCGCCGCGACGGTCAGGAACGCGTTCTGCATCGTGAGGGCGGCGCCGATCAGGCCGGGGAAGGCGGCAATGGCCAGCCGCCGCTGCGCATCGAGCGGACGCGCCAGGCACGCGACGACCGCCGCGTAGCAGGCGATCGACAGTACGCCGAACACCACGATCGCGCGTGCGAACGATACAAGGCCGAACGGGATCACCACGAGCAGGAAGGTCGGCGGATAAGGCCACGGTGCGAACTCGCCGGATGGCCGCAGCGCTGCCTCGATCGGCTGAATCCACTGTGGCGAGAAGATCGCCGTCGGGCCGTGCTCGAGCGCAACGCGCGCCGCGGCCCAGAAGACCGCGAAATCCGACCCGACCATCGGAGCGGACCGGTCGTGCAACCGGTAATAGCGGAAGACCCACACGACGACGGCAATGATCTGCAGCGCCAGCGCCGCGGCCGCGTATGTGCCGACGCGTCGCTCATCGACTGCACGATCGCCCGATCCACGCGTCGTCTCCATCAGCCACCCCGCGGTTTTGCTCCGGTGAAGTATAGGTGACGCCTTTCGCGCTGAAACATCACGTTGCACATCGGTCCGCAGCCGTCTCGACCGTTTGATACCACCGGAACACAAGACCGGCGATCGAACGCCGCGGGCCGCGCTGTTCGGCACGAAATCGGCGGCCACGGTCACGCTGCTGATCCTCGCCGTGTCGCCGTACCCAGCCGAACGCGATTCAATCGTGGGCGCGCTGCCGCTGCTGCCGGTGTTCCTCCGCGTCGCGGGCGGAAACAGGTTCTACGGCGTGCTCAAAACCCGCCCGCTTGCGCCGCTCGGCACCGCCAGCTTCAGCATCCACATGGTGATCGTCTACATGATCATTCACGCGTTCGACAAGTTCGTATTCCAGATCGATTCCGCCAACGACGCGAGCATCTGGGCGCTTGCTCTGGCGTGCGCGCTGATCGCCGTCTTCTGCTCGCTGCTGACCTACCGCTACATCGAGCATCCGTTCATCGCGAAGCGCAACCCTACCCGCGCGGCACGTCCGACGGCCGAACCCGCACCTGACCGTCGCACGGCTACGCTGTAACAATACGTGCGACTCAGAACCGGTACGAGATCCCGATCTGCAGCACCGGATACCACCGGTAGCGCGACATCATCTGGTTCAGGTCGTCGAGACCGCTGGCGACCAGGATCTGGCTCTTCTGCGGGCCGGCCGCGGCAGCGAGCGCCGGCGACAGCGTGTACGAACATCGCGGGATCCCGTAAGCGACGCCCAGGTCGGCGACGAACCCGAACCCTTTCGATGCCGGCCGGTGCCCGTAGCCGATCCCGAAATACGGCATCACGTCCGGATAGCGCGCCTGCGCGACCGCGTACATGCCGGGCAGTGCCGGATACGTCTTGCCGGCGAACACGTAGGTGCCGTCGGTCGGCACCGATACGCCGGTGATTTCGTCGTTGTTGAAGCGCAATCCGAGCGTCGCGCGAAAGCCGCTGCCGCGCCACGGGAAGATATCCGCGTACAGTCCGCCTTGCCGCAGCTTGAGGTCGTCCTGATAGCGATTGCCGGCCACCGAAAAGTCACGCGACAGGGTAATCGCATTGAAATCCGCGTGCGCGCCCAGCATCGAGTTGAAACTCACGGCCGCGCCGACCCCAACCCCTTGCGTGCCGCCCTGCAGATAGATTTCCTGTGCGTGTGCGCTGGCCGCGAACAATACCGTCAGCGCTGCCCACTGGTTCACTGTCATTTTCACGAGCGTCTCCCCGACTCGCGCCGGGCGCGCCGCCCAGCCGCGTGCGGTCCTCGGCCGCCACGCGTGACGCGTTCCCCGGCACGACACCTCGCAAGCAAGCTTGCTGTTTGACGAATCGAACGCACACTGCCCTTCGTGTCGCCGATACGACGCATCACGCGTCCGACGCGACGGGCGTCAACCCGCGGCCCGATCCGATCCCCGTAGTTTCGATGTCGTTGCGTGCCGCTCCCGCGATACGTTCTTCTGGCCAGTCGCGGGTGGTACGAGCGGCACCGACCTCATCGCAATGCCTGTGCCACACGGCGCAAACACGTGCGGGGCGGCCCTCTGCGCCAAACGTCTGCTCGTATGCGTAATCGAATTGGAGGAAATGTTTCAGACGCGCATCGTTTTTGCGGCGCTTCGTCGCCGCACACGTGACTGGGGACATCCCGCAGCGAACGCCGCAACGCACGCCAGGCAACCATGCGAGGTTGACGACATGTCTGCATCGCGGCGCGGTGCGGGCGGGTGAGATGACATGCATCTGGCGAAACGTTTCATCAACGTGACGTCGCGCAGGGTCGCGCGCGGGCGCGATGTGTGATTGCTTCGTGCGGATCAGGGAGAATACGGAGGGCAAGCCATCGGATCTCGACGCCAACCGGAGTGATCCCGAGCACCCGATGCACTTGAGAGAGCGTATGCTCGCAAGCGGCAGTTCATCGGCGATCGTCTCCGCGGAGCCAAGTAAATATAACGCCTAAGCCGAGATAAAGCCGATTCCGGAAACGGGCTGGTTTGCCGCTCGATCGCAATCGAAACAGCGAGCGTTTGAGATTCGGGCAGACCGTCGGAAACGAGTGAACAAGACCAATCGACTCGCGGGAATATCGTGAAGCGCATCGCACTTCTTTTAGAATGCGGGAAAGCTGTCGCGGATCGCCACGTCGATTCCAGGCAGACCGGCGTGGCAACTCGCGCGGCGATTTGACTCTCGCGCACCGGGGCCACCACCCCGCACCCCGACCACCACCCCACCCGCGATGTGATCGCTAGCATCAGCATCGACAGCACTGGCTGATCCAGTCGCGCTCGCGCAGAAAAATCCCCATCAACAACGCGACGCGCGTCACCGGCAGCAGAATGAACAACGCGACGCCGGCTTTCGCGAGCGCATGGCCGTCCCGGCCGAGCATGCCGGCATCCGCAACCGGCCACCCCGCACCGAGCAGCATCCCGGCCGCAATCAGCATGCACGCGCACATCGTGCCGTACCGCAGCAGCATGGCAACGGCCCGATCGCGACGCTCGACGCCATCGACGATACGCGTCATGCCGCGCCTCCCGGTGCGTGAACGCCGAGCGCGCTCAGGAACATCTCTACCGCCAGCAGCAACAGCACGACGACGAAAAAGACGCGCAGCTTGTCGGCCGGCAGACGGATCAGCATCCGCGCGCCGACGATCGCGCCGATCACCGAGCCGAGCGCAATCGGCCCGGCCAGACGAATATCGATGTCGCCACGCGTGAAATAGGCGCCCGCGCTCGCAGCGGCCGTCACGCCGATCATGAAATTCGACGTGGCCGACGACACCTTGATCGGCAGCCGCAGCGCCGTATCCATCGCGGGAATCTTCAGCACGCCGGAACCGATCCCGAGCAACGCGGAAATCAGCCCCGCGCCGTACATCAGCGCCATGCCGAACGGCACGCGCCCGACCTGGTAGTCGATCTCGCGGCCGGACACCGGATCGGGAAAGCTCGCATGCAGGCGCAGCGCACTGGCCCAGCTAGCGGCATCGGGCGGCCCGTCGACGACCGCATCGTGCCGCCGCGCCAGCATCTGCTTCGCGGAGACCACGAGAATGATCGCGAACAACCCATACAGGAACGATGCCGGCACGCGGCCGACCAGCAGCACGCCGGTGAGCGCGCCGAGCGTCGTCGCGGTTTCGAGCACGACGGCGAGCCGGACGTTGATCAGTCGCCCCGACAGGAACGACGCGGCGCCGCTGCAAGAGCACGCGATCACCGACACGATGCTCGCGCCGATCGCGGTCTGGATATCGACGCCGAACAGCAGCGTGAGCAACGGCACGACGAAGATGCCGCTCGCCATCCCGAGCACGCCGCCGAGCGCGCTTGCGCCGAACGCCGCGACGCACAACCACAACGCTTGCATGACCGTGCGCCCTTACGAACGCTCGCCCGCGCGGCGGCTCAGCCGCGTGACGAAACGGATGAGGTCGCCGCGGTAATAGAGCTTCTCGAAGTCGACCGGCCGGTGCGCGTGCGTGTGAGACGTCCGTTCGATCAGGAAGACGGGACTGCCGGGCGCGACCGACAGCGCCTGCGCGACGTCCGCCGGTGCGGCGACGGCTTCGAGCCGGTATTCGGCGTCGACGAGCGGCACGTCGTAGCGCTCCTCGAGCAACGAGAAAATCGGCTCGGCTTCCAGATCGTGCGCGACGATCTTCTCGCCGAGTTCGCGCGGCAGATAAGTTTCGTCGAACGAGACGGCGACGCCGTCGGCCAGGCGCACGCGCCGGATCCGCATCACGTCGGTGCCGGGCGGCAACGCGAGCTGCCGCGCGACGGCGGCATCGGCTTCGACGATTTGCCGATCGACGAGCCGCGCGCTCGGCGTGCGGCCGAGCGCGTGCATGTCCTCGACGAAGCCGGTCAGTTCGGTCAATTCCTGCGTGATCTTCGGCTCGGCGACGAACGTGCCCTTGCCGCGCCGAATTTCGACGAAACCGCGCGCGACGAGGTTTTCGATCGCCTTGCGCACGGTCGTGCGGCTGACGCCGAACCGCTCGATCAGCCGCTCCTCGGGCGGAAGCTGGCTACCCGGCGCCAGCGTGCCGGCCGAGATTTCCGAGGCCAGCGTGGCCTCGACCTGCGTATAAAGCGGCGCATTGCCGAAATCGGAGTTCATGCAAGACATCATGACGTCATGATGTCACGATGTCAACCATCGGTCGAAACCCAGCCCGACGGGCTATAGCCCGTAGCCACCGGAGACATTCAACTGCTGCCCGGTGACGTAATTCGCGCGGTCCGACGCGAGAAACACCGCCGCGCGCCCGATGTCGTGCGCCTTCCCCCAGCGCTTGAGCGCGAGCATCTTCTGCGTCTCGTCGATCCACGCCTGGTCGAACTGCCCCTGTGCCATCAACACCGGAAACATCCCGGCCTCGATCACGCCGACCAGGATCGAGTTCGCGCGAATCTCATAGCGGCCCTCCTCACGCGCAAGCCCTTTCACGAGCGCCTCGTTCGCGGCCTTCGGCGCGACCGACAGCCCGTCGCGATCGGGCCAGCGCAGATGGCCGGCCGAGCCGAGCGTGACGAACGACCCGCCGCCCGATGCGCGCAGATGCGGCAGCGCCGCCTTCGCCGCATTGAAGAAGCCGACCGTCTCGACCTCGATCGCACGGCGCCAGTCGTCGTGTGTCATGTCGCCGATATGGCGCTGGTTCACGAACGGGCCGGCTGCCCACACGACCGTGTGCACACGGCGATGCACTTCGATTGCGGCGGCAAGCGCCGCATCGACCTGCGCGGGGTCGGTCACGTCCGCACGATGCGTGCTGACCGCGACGCCTTCGCCGCGAATGTCGCGCGCGACGCGCTCGGCGACATCCCCCTTGCTGCGATAGCCGAGCGCGACCGGCACGCCGGCGCGCGCGAACTCGAGCGCGACGCCCTGCCCGATCCCGCCGCTGCCGCCGAACACCAGCACCGCGCCCTGCGGAAATCCGTTGTCGTTCATGCGTTCACCCGTCGATGTGTCGCGGCGTCGTTCAGGCCGCCGCTTCGGTAGTCGCCCGCAGCCGGTACTTCAGCACCTTCCCTGCCGCGCTCGTCGGCAGTTGTTCGACGAACGTGAAGTGCCGCGGCACCTTGTAGTTCGCCATGTTGCGGCGCGCCCAGTCGTTCAGCTGGTCCGCGTCGGCATGCGCGCCCGGACGCAGCACGACGTACGCATGGCCGACCTCCCCGAGCCGCGTATCGGGCACGCCGACCAGCGCGACCTGCGCGATCGCGGGATGCGCGGCGAGCAGCCGCTCGATCTCGGCCGGATAGCAGTTGAAGCCGCCGACGATGAACATGTCCTTGATCCGGTCGGTGATCTTCAGGTTGCCGTTCGCGTCCACGCAGCCGAGGTCGCCGGTGTGCAACCAGCCGTCCGCGTCGACGGTTTCGCGCGTCGCGTCGGGCTGGTTGAAGTAGCCGCGCATCACGTTGTAGCCGCGCACCCAGATCTCGCCGGTCTCGTCCGGCCCGAGCACGGTGCCACCGGGCCCGGCGATGCGCAGTTCGACGTCCGGCATCGGCCGGCCCGACGTATAGGCAACCGTCGCCGCATCGTCGCCATGACGGCACAGCGTCGCGAAGCCGCACGATTCGGTGAGCCCGTAGCCGGTCAGCACCGTCTCGAAGCCAAGCTCCACGCGCATCCGCTCGATCAGGCTCGGCGCGATCGCGGCCGCGCCCGTCACCGCAATGCGCAGCGACGACAGGTCGCGCGTCGCACGATCGGGCGCATCGAGCAGCGCGTAGTACAGCGTCGGCGGCCCGGGCAGCACGGATACGCGCTCGTCGGCCACTCGCCGCAACACCTCGGCCGGCTCGAACACCAGATGCGGCAGCACGGTCGCGCCGCTCGACAGCGCGGCGAGCCAGCCGGCCTTGTAGCCGAACGTATGGAAGAACGGGTTGACGATCAGATAGCGGTCGTCGTGGCGTACGCCGGCGATCTTCGCCCACGCCTGTGCGGCACGCAGGTTCTGCCCGTGCGCGGTCATCACGCCTTTCGGGCGGCCGGTCGTGCCGGACGTGAACATCAGGTCCATCACGGTGTCGGGCGTCACCTGCGCCTCGCGCTCGCGCACCGCGTCGATCGATACCGCCGCGCCGCGCGCGAGGAATGCGTTCCAGGTCTCGTCGTGCGTGCCGGACGGCGGCTCGCCGTCGAACACGACGACGCGCTCGAGCGTCGCGGGCCGGTGCGGCGCGAGCATCGCCGGATAGGATTCGCCGAGGAAGGTGCCACAGCAGAACAGCAGTCGCGCGCCGCCGTCGTGCAGGATGCCGCCGACCTCCATCCCCTTCATCCGCGTGTTGACCGGCACGAGGATCGCGCCGACGGTATGAATCGCCAGCGCCGCGACGATCCATTCCGGCAGGTTCGGAGCCCACACCGCGATCCGGTCGCCGGCATCGATGCCGCTCGCGAGCAGCGCTCGCGCCGCTTCGAGGCGGGCGGCATCGAGCTCCGCATAGGTGAGCCGGCCGTGCGCCGATTCGATCGCCGGATGCGCGCCGTGGCGCGCGGCAGCCCGTGCGATCAGCGCGGGCGTCGTAAGAATTTCGTTGTCCATCGTCGTAAGGATCGCAACAGGGTTGCCGGGCACGCCGTCGGCGTGCCGCGGCTCAATCGGGGAACACCACGCGCAGCGCGTCGCTCGCGGGCCGTGCGCAACAGGCAAGCGTCCAGCCGGCCGCGATCTCGTCGTCGTCGAGCACGTGGTTGCTGTCGAGCGCCACCTCGCCGCGCTCGATCCGGCACATGCACGCACCGCATTGCCCCATCCGGCAGGAATTCGGTGCGGGCACGCCGGCGCGCAACATCGCGTCGAGCAGCGTTTCGCCGGGCGCGCTGTCGAACGTGAACGCGTCACCGTCGAGCACCGTCTCGATCGCCGCGCCGTCGCCGGCTTCGGCGGCCGTCGCGGCGGCATCGGCCTGCGCCGGCGCATCGGGCAACGACGCGAAGCGCTCGACATGCACGCGCGCCCGCGGCAGCCCGAGGCCGAGCATCGCGGCAAGCGCGTTCTCCATGAACAGCGCGGGTCCGCAGATGAACGTCTCCTGCCGGCTGAACGGCCGCGCGAGTTCCTCGAGATGCCGCTGCTGCGGCACGCCCTGCACGCTGTCGAGCCAGTGGATCACGCGCAGCCGGCCCGGATGGCGATGCGCGAGCTGCTGCAGCTCGTCGCGGAAAATCACCGAGCGTTCGTCGCGGTTCGCATAGATCAGCGTCAGCATCCCGCGCCCGTGCACGAGCGCCGATTTCAGGATCGACAGCACTGGCGTGATGCCGCTGCCGCCCGCGAACAGCAGCAGGTCGCCGTCGAGCGTGCGCGGCGTGAAAACGCCGGCCGGCGGCAGCACGTCGAGCGCATCGCCCGCACGGATGTGGTCGCACAGCCAGTTCGACGCACGGCCGTCGCGCACGCGCTTGACGGTGATCTTCGGCGCGGCGTCGATGCCCGGCGCGCTCGACAGCGAGTAACAGCGTGCGACGGTCGCCTCCGCGCACGGCACGTTCAGCGTGAGGAACTGGCCGGGCCGGTACGCGAACGCGTCGCGCAACGCGGCAGGCACGTCGAACACGAACGAGCACGCGTCGTCGCTTTCGGCAATCACGTCGGCAACGGTCAGCCGGTGGAAACGGGAATCGATCGAGGTATCGCTCATCGCCGGTTCCTCATGCCACGCCGGCATCGTGCCGGCCCGCTTCGCGCGCGGCGACCTGCTGCGGGTTCGACGCGAGCGCCGGCGCGATGCACGCGAATGCGTTCAGCACATACGCTGCCGCGCCGCCGATCAATTGCGCGAGCTCGCGCACGATCGTTGTGTCCGCATCGTTCTCGATGCCGCGGTTCATGGTGCATGTCATGGGTAGCCTCTTTCCGGTGCGGTAAAACACGCGCCGCCGTCACGCGGCCACGCGGCTCGCGGGCGCGCCGGGCGTCGTGTACGCGCCGTCGAGATAGACGAGCGGATCGACGTCGCCGGTCATCAGCACCTCGCGGATCCGGCCGATGAACACCGTATGCGTGCCGTATTCGAACCGGCCGTCCTGCTCGCATACGAGGCTCGCCTGCGAGTCGTGCAGATACGGGACGCCGAGCGGCGACGTGTGCCAGTCGCCGGTCGTGAAGCGCGCCTCGCCCTTCAGGCGGCCGCTGCAGTCGATCGCGATGCCTTCATGACGCGCCGACAGCACGTTCACGCAGAACGGCGCGCCCGCGTCGAGCGGCGGATACAACGACGCGTTGCGGTTGATGCAGATCAGCAGCGATGGCGGATCGGTCGACAGCGAATCGACCGCCGTCGCGGACATCGAGTAGCGCCGGCCGGCGTGCGCGCTGCTGATGACCGTGACGGAGCGCGCGAGGCGGCGCATCGCGAGCAGCATGTCGGTGCGCAGCGGATGGGTAGTGAGATCGCTCATCATTGGACTCCGTCAAGTTCAGTCGTGGACGGCCGGGCTGTCCGGCCGCCGGCGTCGGCCGCTTGCGCGGCCAGGTGGTCGGCGGCGATGAACCCGAAGGTCATCGCCGGACCGAGTGTCGAGCCCGCGCCGGGGTAGCTCGCGCCCATCACCGATGCACTGGTGTTGCCGATCGCGTAGAGACCGTCGATCGGCACACCGTCGGCGCGCAGCACGCGCGCATGCGCGTCGGTGACCAGCCCGCCTTTCGTGCCGATGTCGCCCGCGTCGATCCGCACCGCGTAGAACGGCGCTTCGTCGACCTGCCCGAGGCACGGATTCGGCTGGTTTTTCGGATCGCCGTAGTACGTATCGAACAGGTTGTCGCCCTTGCCGAACGCTTCGTCGATACCAGTGGCCGCATAGCGCGCCATGTCGCGCAGCGTGTCGTGCAGCCCCGCCGCATCGACGCCGATCCGCTCGGCGAGCGCGTCGATCGTGTCGGCCTTCACGAGCACGTCGCGGAAGGCGTCCGGAATGCGTGCGTCGGGCATCATCGACGCCGGCATGATCGGCCCGCACGGATACTTGCGGCGAAAGCGCGCGTCGAACACCATCCACGCCGGCACGCATGCGCCGGTGCGCGCATGGTCGCGATACATTGCCGGCACGAATTCCGAGTACGGCGCGGCTTCGTTGACGAAGCGCTTGCCGAGGCCGTTGACGATCACGCAGCCCGGCAGGTTGCGTTCGACGAACAGCGCGCGCTGCTTCTCCTCGCCCGCGACGCCGACCGTCGGCGCGCCCCACACGTGCTCCATCAGCGCGAGCGCGCCGCCGAGGCGGTGGCCTTCGGCGATCGCGTCGCCGGTGTTGGCCGGTGGCGTCGCGCTCCACTGCATCTGCGTCGGTTGCGGCAGGTAGCGTTCGCGCATCGGCTGGTTGCGCTCGAAGCCGCCCGCGCCGAGGATCACGCCGCGGCGCGCCGCGATCGTCACCGGCTGGCCGAAGCGCTGTGCGCGCACGCCCGTCACGCGGCCGTCGACGTCGAGCAGGTCGCGCATCGGCGTGTCGAGCCACACCGGCACATTGCGCTCGAGCAGCGCGCGGCGCAGCCCTCCGATCAGCGCGTTGCCGAGCGTCAGGCGCCGGTCGCGCCGCGTGCGGCGGCGCACGCCGACGTCGAGCCAGTAGCGGCCGAACTGCGCGATCGCGAGCTTCATGAAGCCCGGCCCGCGCGAGAACAGCGTATGCGCCTCCTTCGACGTCACCGCGACGCGGCCGCCGATCAGCGTGCCGGGCGACGGCGGCCGCAGCCGGTCGAGCTCGTCGCCGAGCAGCGCGCCGTCGAACGGCCGCGGATCGAGCGCGCGATAGCCGGGCATCGCCCCCGGCAGCTTCTGGAAATAATCCGCGTACTTCGGTAGCGCCTGGTAGCGCACCGGCGTCTTCGCTTCCAGGTAGCGCAGCATCTCGGGCGCCTGGTCGAGATACGCATCGATCCTGTCGCGCGGCGACGCGCCGGCCGTGCATGCGTCGAGATAGCGGCGCGCGGCCTCGCGCGTATCGGTCGCGCCGAGTTCGGCGATATGGTGGTTGCACGGTATCCAGATGCCGCCGCCCGACACCGCCGACGTGCCGCCGTACAGCGGGGTCTTCTCGATCACGACGACGGACAGCCCGCGGTCGGCCGCGCGGCACGCCGCGAGCAGCGCGCCCGCGCCGGAGCCGACGACCACGACGTCGAACACGTATTGCTGCGCTTGCGTGTCGTTCATTGCCGCCTCGTCAGATGAAGTAGTCCGTGTTCTCGCGGCCGAGCATCACGGCGCCGAGGTTCTGGCCGAAACGGTCCACGTTGTTCGCGTAGTGCGCACGGGCCGCATGCAGATCGAGGAAACGGCGCACCAGCGGATTGCGGTGATAGATGCCGTTGCCGCCCGCATAGCGAAGCAGCGCGTTCGCGGCCTGCGCGCAGCGCTCGGCGACCTGCGCGGACTGATAGCGGAAATGCACGCGGCGCTCGATCGACACGGCCGGGCCGCCCGTCACCGACGCCATCAGTTCCGCGAAATTGCGCTTGAGCAGCACCTTCATCTCGTCGATCGCGACGGCCGCGTTCGCGCATGCGTTCTGCACGCCCGGATCGTCGGTCGTCTTCGCGCCGCTGTTGGCCGACACGCGCGTGGCCGCATAGCCGATGAAATCGTCGAGCGCGCCTTGCAGCGCGCCGATACACGACGTGCACACCGCGCGCACGAAAATCTGCGCGAACGGCAGCTTGAACAGCGGCGCATCGTTGACGGCGAGGCCCGGGCTCGTGCCCATCATCCCGTCGATCGCCTTGTGCGTGCGGTATGCGGGCACGAACACGTCGTCGACGACGACGTCGTGGCTACCCGTCGCGCGCAGGCCGAGCACGTCCCAGTCCTGCTGGATCCGGTAGTCGGATTTCGGCAGCAGGAACGTGCGGTACTCGGGCGGCTGGCCGGCTTCGGCCGGCGGCACCAGCGCGCCCAGGAACACCCATTCGCACAATTCACTGCCGCTCGAGAACTTCCAGTGGCCGGACAGGCGGAAACCACCTTCGACCGGGGTCACGCGGCCGACCGGCATGTAGGTCGACGCGATCAGCGTCGCCGGGTCCTTGCCCCAGACGTCCTGCTGCGCGCGCTCGTCGAACAGCGCGAGCTGCCAATTGTGCACGCCGACGACGCCGTACACCCATGCCGTCGACATGCAGCCGCGCGCGAGCGCCATCTGGATGTCGAAGAAGGTCTGAGGATCGAGCTCGTGGCCGCCGTAGCGCTTCGGCTGCAGCACCTTGAAGAAGCCGGCGGCCTGCATGTCGGCGATCGTCTCGGCCGGAATGCGGCCCTGCGCTTCGGCTTGCGCGGCGCGGCCGGCGAGCGTCGGCGCAAGCGCCTCGGCCCGGGCGATCAGCGTGGCGGCCAGTGCGTTCGAATCGTTGTCGCGATGCACGAATGTCTCCTTATATCTTCGATTTGCTTCAAACTTCAGCGCTGCCGCGCCACCCCGGCTTCTTTCACCTGGTTCGCCGCGGCGGGCGCCGCGAGCGTGGGTTCCTGCTGCCGATGGTCGGCCTCGCGCGGCCGCGCCGCATCGTCCGAAGGGACGACGGGCGCGGTCCGGCCCGCATTAGGCGCAGGCGCGCTCCTTCTCATTGTTGAAGAACGGGATCACGTGCTCGCCGATATTGCGGATGGTCTCCATCTGCGCGTCGTGCGGTACCGTACCCATCTGGCACAGGAACAGCACTTCGTCGACGCCCGCTTCCTGCAAGCGGCCGACATAGCCGATACAGTCGTCGACCGTGCCGTACGCGTGGTTCGGGTTCATCATCGCGAGCGCCGGATCGGCGAAGTTCACGACGACTTCCTCGGACGCGAAGCGCGAACGGATCACCATCTCGCCGGTGTCGGCCTGCACGAGGTCGTCGCCCCACTTCGCCGGATCCGGACGCTCGCCGCCCGTGTACCAGTAAGCGAGCGACTCCATGAAGTAGCGCTGGCCGCGGATGCCGATCTTGCGGGCCTTCTGGCCGTCGGCCATCACGACCGTCGGGCACAGCGCGGCGAGGTGCTGGGTCGGGCGGAAGCCGACCTGGTCTTCCGGCTTGCGGTTCGCCCATGCTTCGCGATACACCGCATTCTTCTTCGCGACTTCATCGGGGCCGCCGAAGCCGAGCACCAGCGCGCCCATCCCGCGCTGGCCGGCGCGCAGCAGCGCGTCGGTGTTCGTGCACGCGAGGTACATCGGCGGGTGCGGATCCTGCATGGGCTTCGGGTGAATCGGACGCTTCGGAATCTTGATGTATTTGCCGTCGTGCTCGATCTCGTCCTGCACGAACATCTTCGGCACGAGGTACATCGACTCGTCGATCATCGGCTGCAGTTCGTTGAGGTCGTAGCCGAACGCGCCCGCTTCCTGCTGGCTGCCGCCCTTGCCGACGCCGAAATGCACGCGGCCGCCCGACAGGATGTCGAGCAGCGCGACCCGCTCGGCCACCTTGATCGGATGGTTCATCGCCGGCGGCAGGCACACGACGCCGTGACCGAGCCCGATGCGCGTCGTGCGGCCGGCCAGGTACGCAAGGAAGGTTTCCGGCGCGCTCATGTGCGCATAGTTGGTCAGCGACGTGTGCTCCACGCACCAGATCGTGTCGAAGCCGACCTGCTCGGCCAGCAGCGCCTGTTCGACCGTCTCCTTGAACACCCGGTGGTCGCCCTCGCGCGATGCGTCGGTGGTCTGGGCTTCGTAGATGAGGGAAAACTTCATTGCGTGCGTCTCCATGTATGTTGGACGAGTCGGGGTCGTGCAGCCGCCCGCACGATACGGACGAATAGCGACGGTCCACGAATGGGAGTGTCCGCGCGCGGGCCCGCACGGGCATCGTCTGTTTGGAGTAACGGCGCGCCTGCGGGAACAGAGGGGTTTCACCGTCATCCGATCGGACTGCGTCGCGGCCGGCACCGCGCGCTAGGATCGAACGACGGTGCAGTGCGCGCCGCACACATCACGACAAGGGAGAGAGGAAATGAAGGTATCGATGCTGCTGTATCCGGTCGACGACATCGACACGGCCTTGCCGCTGTTCGTCGACGGACTGGGCCTGAACGTGAAGTTCCGCGACGGCGACCGCTATTGCGCGCTCGACGGCGGCCCGCTGACGATCGCACTGGTGGCCGGCGACGAGCAGATCGTCGAACGCGCGGCGCTCACGCTGCGGGTGGACGAGGACGACGATCTCTATGCGGCGATGGCGCGGGTCGTGAAGGCCGGAGCGTCGGTGCGCGTGCCGGTGCAGGCGGGGCCGCACGAATACCGCGCGGTGCTGGAGGACAAGAACGGCGCGCTGCTGGTGATTTCGCAGAAACGCGCCGCGTGAGGCGGCAACGCATGGCGCATGGCGCACGGCCCGGCCGGCGAAACGCTGGCCGCACGAATACCGTGCATCAGGTATCGACGGGCATCGCGTTCACGACACGCATTACACCTACCCGCATTACGCGGCCGCGCCCGGTGCGCGCAGGTCGCTGGTTTCCAGCAGCTCGAGCAGCGTGCCGGCCGGCTGGCTGAGCCGCTTCGCGGCGAGCGCGATGAATTCGACGTCGGGGAGCGCAGGCAGCCCGTCGCCGTTGACGGGCGGTGCCAGCCCGCGTGCCGACAGGTACTGCGACGTCGCGGTGAGCCCGAGCCCGGCCCGCGCGGCCGCGATGCAGCCCGGCTGGCTGCTGCTCGAACACACGACTTCCCAGCCGATCCCCTTCTCGGCGAGCGCGTTCAGCACCACCGCGCGCGTGACGCTCGGCTCGGCCACCAGCACGAGCGGCAGCGGCCGCTCCAGGTCGACCACCGTGCCCGGCCGCGCAACCCATTCGAGCCGTGCGCGCAGCAGCGGCGTGCCGCGCCGCTCGCCGAGCCGCCGCTTGCCGACCATCAGGTCGAGCGCGCCCGCGTCCATCAGCTCGTAGAGCCGGCTCGTCATGCCGGTGGTGATCTCCAGCGCGACGTCCGGGTGCGCGGCGCGGAACGCCGCGAGCACGTCGGGCAGCGCGACCAGTGCGAGATCGTCCGACGCGCCGAGCCGCACGCGCCCTTGCAGCCGCGGCTTGCGGAACTGCGACTCCGCGCGGTTCAGCGCCTGCAGGATCACGTTCGCATGCACGAGCAGCGCTTCTCCGTCGGTCGTCATCGCGATCGAATGAGTGTCGCGCACGAACAGCCGCCGCCCCACGCTCTCTTCGAGACGGCGGACGTGTTCGCTGACGCTCGACTGGTTGAGCCCGAGCTGCCGCCCCGCTTCGGTGAAGCTGCGGCAGTTCGTGACGGTGGCGAAGGTCTTGAGCCAGACGGGATTGAGCATGATGCATTGTCATTGGCAAATCCGATGACAGTCAATGCCTTGAGGCAGCTTCCCGATAACCACCGGAATCGGTACCATCGGACGCTTGTAGACTGGCCGGGCGCCGGCGCGGGCCCGCCGCGCAGCCTCCGGCCACGGTCGCCGCACCTCGAATTACGTCATGTCCCGGGAACCCTCACACTCCGCGCTGTTGTGGATCGTCGCCGCTGCGTTCTTCATGCAGTCGCTCGACACGACGATCGTCAACACCGCGCTGCCGTCGATCGCGCAAAGCCTGCATGCGTCGCCGCTCGCGATGCAGCCGATCGTGGTCGTCTACACGCTGACGATGGCCATGCTCACGCCGGCGTCCGGCTGGCTCGCCGACCGGTTCGGCACGCGCCGCGTGTTTTCGCTGGCGATCCTCGTGTTTTCCCTCGCATCGATCGGCTGCGCCGCATCGCACACGCTCGGCCAGCTCGTCGTCGCGCGCGCCCTTCAGGGCATCGGCGGCTCGATGCTGCTGCCGATCGGCCGGCTCGCCGTGCTGCGCCGCGTGCCGGGCGAACGGTACGTCGCGGCGATCGCGTTCGTGTCGATTGCCGGGCAGCTCGGGCCGATCGTCGGGCCCACGCTCGGCGGCTGGCTCACGCAGGCGATTTCCTGGCACTGGGTGTTCATCGTCAACGTGCCGGTCGGCGTGGTCGGGTTCATCGCGGTGCAGCGCTACCTGCCGCACGATCAGGCGACGCAGCCGCCGCCGTTCGATTTCGTCGGCTGCGCGCTGCTGTCCGTCGCGATGATCGCGCTGTCGCTCGCGACCGATCCGCCGATGCCCACGCATCGCACCGGCTGGGCGATCGGGCTGGCCGTGCTCGGCGTCGCGAGCGCGCTCGCGTACCTGCCCCATGCGCGGCGCCGCGCACAGCCGCTGTTCCGGCTCGGGCTGTTCCGCGAGCCGAACTTCGGTTCGGGATTGCTCGGCAACCTGCTGTGCCGGATCGGCACGAGCGCGGTGCCGTTCATGCTGCCGCTGCTGATGCAGGTACAGCTCGGCTATACGCCGCTGCAGTCGGGGATGATGATGTTGCCGGCCGCGATCGCCGGCGTGATCGCGAAGCGCTGGATCGCGCCGCTCGCCAGACGCTTCGGCTATGCGGCGTTTCTGGTCGTGAATACGGGGATCGTCGGCTGCGCGATCGCCGGGTTCGCGCTGATTTCGACGCGGCCCGCGCCGGTGCTGGAGATCGTGCTGCTGATCGTGTTCGGCGCCGCGAACTCGATGCAGTTCGCCGCGATGAACGCCGTGACGCTCAAGGGGCTGTCGCACGCCGACGCCGGCAGCGGCAACAGCCTGTTCACGATGATGCAGATGCTCGCGATGGGGCTCGGCGTGTCGATCGGCGGCGGGCTCGTGAACCTGTTCGCCGCGCATTGGGGTTCGATGGCAAACGGCTTCATGCTGTCGTTCGCGTGCATGGGCTCGGTTACGCTGCTGTCGTCGGTCGTGTTCCGGCGCATCGACACGGCCGCGCCGCCGCGCCCGATCGCGCCGCGCCCTTCGGCGTAAGCGGCGCCGCGAGCAAGCGGGCGCGCCGCGCCGTCAGCTCACCTGGCGGCGCTCGACGACGCGCTTGAGCACCCAGCGAATCGACGAGCCGTCGGCCGGCGGCTGCGCAACGCGGTATTCGTCGACTTCCAGCACATATTGATAGCCGGGCTGGTACGCAAAGCCCTCGATGCCCGCGTACCACAGGCTCCACGGCTCGGCCGGGCTGCTGCGCACCTGCAGGCAGTCCATCGGCGCGACGCCCGTGCAGCGCGCCGGCTGCGGTGCGACATACACGGTTTTCGTCACCGGGCGGCCATCGGCCGGGCGGGCCGCGCGCGCGTCCGTCGCGGTCGCGCCGGTCTGGCAGCCGGCGAGCAGCGTGCTGCCGGCAATCGCGGCCGCGCCGAGCAGCGTTCTGGTCTTGCGATTCATCTGATGTTCCTGTGAAAGCGTGGGCGGGGCGATTAGACGAACGCCGTATCGAGAAAGTTCACAAATAGCTTACAGGCCGCGTGCCGTCCCCCTCATTCGCAGGATGTCGTATGTACGCCGACGCGCTACCGTATTCCGGTGCAGGTGCGTGCCGCCGCTGGCGATCGGGCCGCACTCGCACGTACGCATACGCACCAGCACGCCCGGCGCACCGCGACCCGGCGGCTGCAACAGGAGACAACCCGAATGACCACGGCGCCCCCGGCCCTTCCCCCGAGCCTTGCCCAATCGACGCTGACGCTCGAGCAATTCGACGCACTGCTCGCGAACATCTACGAAGGCCCGCTGGAAGACGTGCCGTGGGGCGACGCACTGGAACAGATTCGCGTGCATCTCGACGCGAACTACGTGACGATGATCCTGCGCTGGCCCGCCAGCGGTCACGCGGGGCTGATGATCAATGCGTCCGGGCATAGCGCGCCGCTGCCGGGCGTCGCGTCGTACAACAACTACTATTACGCGCTCGATCCGTTCGTGAACCTGCCGAGCGATCGCGTCGTCACCGTCGACGAGCTGCTCGGCGTCGGCGTGTGGCGCGGCAGCGCGATGTATCGCGAGTTTCTCGAGCCGTTCGACGTGGGCTACCTGATGGGCGCCGACCTGCGCACGCCCGACGGAATCGAATGCCGGTTCCGCGTATGCCGCTCGCATCACGGCCATGCGTTCTCGACGACCGACAAGGCCGTCTGCAACGCGCTGCTGCCGCACCTGAAGCGCGCGGTGCGGCTGCATGCGAAGTTCGGGATGGTCGAATCGGAGCGCACGCTGTACGCGAGCACGATCGACCGGATGCTCGTCGCGACCGCGATCCTCGACGAGCGCGGCGCGATCATGAAGACCAATTGCGTCGCGGACGAAATCTTCGCCGAATGCGACGGCCTGCGCGTGCGCGCCGGTGTGCTCGAAGCGTCGTATCCGCTGGAAGACCGCAAGCTGCAGAAGCTGATCCGGCAAGTGCTCGCCGAGCGCGCGGGCGGCCTGCCGACGGTCGCGCAGGCGATCGCGGTGCCGCGCCCGTCCGGCAAGTCGCCGCTCGGCGTGCTGATCCGCACGGTGCCGCTCAGCGAATGGTCGGAGGACAATCCGCGCCGGCCCGCGTGCGCGATCTTCATCCGCGATGCGGAGCGCAAGTCGCAGGCGTCGCACGACATCGTGCGCAAGCTGTTCGACCTGACGCCGGCCGAGACCACGCTGGCGCTCGCGCTCGTCAACGGGTCGACGCTCGAGGAAGCCGCCGACGCGCTCGACATCAGCAAGAACACCGCGCGCTCGCATCTGCGAGCCATCTTCTCGAAGACGGGCGTCACGCGACAGGCGACGCTCGTGCGGACATTGCTGAACAGCGTGTTGTCGCTCGGATGATGCGCGCGGCCTGCGAATCCGTCTGGTCCGTTTCAACGTCGAAGGGCAACCCGACCTGTCGATCCCTGCAACGCCGCAGGCGACAGGCAACTGATAACCGATGCAGACCACGCCGATGGCGCGGCCCGGCGAACCGCGCGACATCGCGGAAACGGTGAGGTGACCGTGCTCGCCGGCCGCGCGTTTCGTCGCCGGCCGGGCGAGCGCGGTGGACGGCGGCTTCACCGTGCGGCGATCGTGTATTACCATCGGCGCTACCTCGACCGCTTCGTCGTGCCCGCCCGGCCATGGGCGGGCGACACGCCTCGCCTCGCTTCGCATGACCTCACCCGTTCCGTCCGACGCCGCGCTGCGGCCGCTGCCCATCGATACGCTGACCGTGCCGGCCGCGCTCGACGGACGCGCGGGCACGAACCGCTCGACGAGCGCGCATCCGCAGATCGCGGCGACCAACGATCTCGACGCGGTGCGCGCGTGGCTCGCGCGCTTCGTCGATACGCCCACCACGTTCCAGAACTATCGCAAGGAAGCCGAGCGCCTGCTGCT